>JBEBHW010000463.1:0-3733 GCA_040081145.1 Burkholderiaceae bacterium | reverse complement strand
TGCCGCTGGAGAAGTTGCTGCAGCAGGCCGGCGTCGCCGCCGCCGCTGCGCCGGCTCCCGCGGCACCGGCCGAGTTGCCCGGCGGCACGGGCGCAGTGGATGTGCGCTCGCGCGACGGCCAGCGTGGCCGCGACCGCGACGGCCGTTGAAGCATCGAAGGAACAGAGCCATGAACCGAATCGGTCTGATCGTCGCCGCCGTCCTGTTGTCGCTGATGGTGCTTGCGTCGATGCTGTTTGTCGTCGACCAGCGCCAAGTCGCCGTGATTTACGCCTTGGGTGAAATCAAGGAAGTCGTGCAGGAACCGGGCTTGAAGTTCAAGTTGCCCCCGCCGTTCCAGAACGTCGTGTTCCTGGACCGGCGCATCCAGACGCTGGACAGCCCCGAGACCCGGCCCATCTTCACCGCCGAGAAGAAAAGCCTGGTGATCGACTGGCTCGTCAAATGGCGCGTCGCCGAGCCGAAGCAGTTCATCCGCAACAACGGCGTGGACCTGCGCAACCTGGAAGCGCGCCTGAGCCCCGTCGTGCACGCGGCGTTCAACGAAGAGGTCACGAAGCGCACGGTGGGCGGCGTCTTGTCGACGGAGCGCGACAAGGTCGTGCGCGACGTTCGTGCCCGGCTCGTCGACGACGCCAAATCGTTCGGCATCGAAATCGTCGACGTGCGCATCAAGCGCGTCGACTTCGTCGCCAACATCACCGAGTCGATCTACAGCCGCATGAAGTCGGAGCGGCTCCAGGTGGCGAACCAGTTGCGCTCCACCGGCGCCGCCGAGGGCGAGAAGGTGCGCGCCGACGCCGAGCGGCAGCGTGACGTGATCATCGCCGAGGCGTACCGCGACGCGCAAAAAGTCAAGGGCGACGGCGACGCCAAGGCGTCCGCGATATTTGCCGAAGCATTTGGCCGGGATCCGCAATTTGCGTATTTCTATCGCAACCTGGAAGCCTACCGCTCCAGCTTTCGCAACAAGTCGGACGTGATGATCGTCGACTCGAGCAGCGAGTTCTTCAAGGCGATGCGCGGCTCGAACGCCGCCCCAGGCACCGCTGGCGCGAAGAAGTAGCTTGCGGTGAAGGGCGCGGACGTGTGGGACGTGCTTCTCGGCGCGTTCGCCCTGATGCTGGTCGCGGAAGGGCTGCTGCCGCTGCTCAGCCCGGCGTCATGGCGCAGCGTCTTCGAGCGCGCCTTGAAGATGAATGACGGGCAGATTCGCTTCCTCGGCATGGCGAGCCTCGTGTCGGGGCTGCTGCTCGCGCTGCTGGCCTGGTCGTAGCGGCCGGCCTGCCGCCTACAATCCGCGTTTTACTCTCGTCGCGCGCTCGCATGTCTTCTGCTTGGCTGTTGCCCGAGCACATCGCCGATGTCTTGCCGGTGCAGGCCCGGCGCATCGAAACACTGCGCCGAGACCTGCTCGACGTGGCGCGCCGCTTCGGCTTCGAATTGGTCGCGCCGCCGCTGCTCGAACACATCGAGTCGCTGCTGTCGGGCACCGGGCGCGAGCTCGAGTTGACGACGTTCAAGCTGGTGGACCAGCTGAGCGGCCGCACCTTGGGTGTGCGTGCCGACAGCACGCCCCAGGTGGCCCGCATCGACGCGCACTTGCTGAACCGCCACGGCGTGACGCGCCTGTGTTATTGCGGCCCGGTCCTGCGCACCTTGCCGGCGGGCGTGCACGGCACGCGCGAGCCTTTGCAGTTCGGCGCTGAAATTTACGGCCACACGAAACTCGAAGCCGACCTCGAAGTGCTGGAGCTCGCGCTCGATTGCCTGGAAGCTGCCGGGGTGCGCGCGGTCACGCTGGACCTGGCCGACGCGCGCGTCGTCAGCGCCGTATTGCACGAAGTGAGCGACGAGCCGCGCCGCGAACGTGTCGCCGCCGCGCTCGCCGCGAAAGACGTGGCGACCTTGCGCGACCTCGCCGCGGGCCTCGCGCCGCAGACTGTGCAGGCGCTGCTGGCGCTGGTGGAACTCTACGGCGACGAAGCCGTTCTCCTCAAGGCGCGAAGCATGCTGCCTGCGCACCCCGCGCTGGATGCGGCGTTGCGCGACCTGGAGTGGCTTAGCCGGCACATTGGGCAGACTCACCCCGCCGTGCGTGTGGGATTCGACCTGGCCGACCTGGGCGGCTACGCGTACTACAGCGGCGCGCGCTTCGCGATCTATACCGCCGGTGCGAACGACGCGCTCGTGCGCGGCGGGCGCTACGACGAAGTCGGCGCCATTTTCGGGCGCAATCGCCCGGCCGTGGGGTTCAGCCTGGACTTGAAAACACTCGCCGAACTCGCACCGGGAAACGGCGCGCGCGCTGCGATCCGTGCGCCTTGGGGCGAAGACGCCGGCTTGCGCGAAGCGGTGCGCGGGCTGCGCGGCAGCGGCGAGTGTGTCGTGTGCATGTTGCCGGGCCACGAGCACGAAGCGCAGGAATTTGCGTGCGACCGCGAGTTGGTTGCAGTGAACGATCAGTGGGTCGTGCGGGCGCTTTGAGCGCGGCCGCGGCGTGAACCTCAACGGGGCTGGACCATGAACGGAAATCAAAGTCGATGAATCCGCGCGAAGAACAAATCAAAGGCGGGCGCAACGTCGTCGTCATTGGCACCCAATGGGGCGACGAGGGCAAGGGCAAGGTCGTCGATTGGCTCACCGACCACGCCCAGGCCGTGGTGCGCTTCCAAGGCGGTCACAACGCCGGCCACACGCTCGTCATCAAGGGCGTGAAGACGGCGTTGCAGCTGATTCCTTCGGGAATCATGCGCGAAGGCGTGGCGTGTTTCATCGGCAACGGCGTCGTCGTCGACCCGGCGCACTTGCTTGCCGAAATCGCGCGCCTGGAAGGCATTGGCGTTGAAGTTCGTTCGCGCCTGTTCCTCAGCGAATCGTGCCCATTGATCCTGCCGTTTCATGTGCAGCTCGACCTGGCGCGCGAGCTGCTGCGTGAAAGCAGCGGGGCCGGCAAGATCGGTACCACCGGCAAGGGCATAGGCCCGGCGTACGAAGACAAGGTGGCACGCCGCGCGCTGCGCGTGCAGGACCTGAAGCACCCGCAGCGCTTCGAGGCCAAGCTTCGCGAACTGCTCGAACTGCATAACGCCGCGCTGACCGGTCCGTTGCGCAGCAAGGCCCTGGAGATGCAACCGATTCTCGACGGCGCGATGCACGCCGCCAAGGCGCTCGCGCCGATGATGGCCGACGTCGGCTACAAGCTCTACAACGCCCACCGCAGCGGCGATAACGTGTTGTTCGAGGGGGCGCAGGGCAGTCTGCTCGACATCGACCACGGCACCTATCCCTACGTCACGTCGAGCAATTGCGTCGCCGGCAACGCCGCTGCCGGCTCGGGCGTCGGGCCGAACCTGCTGCACTACATCCTGGGAATCACCAAGGCTTACGCGACGCGTGTAGGCAGCGGGCCGTTTCCGAGCGAGTTGCCCATGGACCAGAAGGGCAGCGTCGGGCACCATTTGTCCAGCGTCGGCCAGGAGTTCGGCACCGTGACCGGGCGCGCGCGCCGCTGCGGCTGGTTGGATGCGGCAGCGCTGAAACGCGCGATCATCATCAACGGCGTGTCGGGGTTGTGCATCACCAAGCTCGACGTGCTCGATGGCCTGCCGGAAATCAAGGTGTGCGTGGGTTACCAGCTCGGCTCAAAGCAGATCGACATCCTGCCGCTCGACGCCGACGACATCGCGCGCTGCGTTCCCATTTACGACACTTTCCCCGGCTGGAGCGACAG
>JBEBHW010000462.1:0-3743 GCA_040081145.1 Burkholderiaceae bacterium | reverse complement strand
GTCATGCTCGGCTACGCCGCGCCACTGAGCAGCAGCTTCACGGTGCGCGGCGATTGGGCGACGCTGGGTACGCGGCGCAAACAGACCGTTGAAGAGGGCGTGAACTACAACGCCGAACTCGGCTTCAGCCGCATCGGGCTGTTCGCGGATTGGTTCTACATGGGCGGCTTTCGCCTCACCGGTGGTCTGACGTTCAACAATCTCAAGGCGAATTTTGTCGCCCAGGGCGATGGCACGACGCAATTCACGATCGGCGGCACCACATTCGTGAGCGCTGCTGACGACCGGCTCAACGTGTCGATCAAGTATCCCAAGACCACTCCCTACCTGGGTCTCGGCTACGGGCACCAGGCGAGCACCGGTTGGGGCTTCCTTTTCGATGCAGGCGTGTCGTTCGGCAGGGCCACCGTCAGCGAAACGCATTCAGGAACCAACCTGGGAAATTCAAGCCTCGTCTCGCAAACCGAGATCGACGCCGAACTGGCTCAACTGCGTGAAGGCGTCGCGAAGATCAAGTACATCCCGCAGCTGAGCATCGGGCTGAATTACCGCTTCTAAACACCCCGGCGCACGCCGGCGTGCCGTCTACGCGGGGACCAGCATGGGCGACCCCAGCGAGCGCAGTACGTCTCGAATCAACTGCGCGCGGTCCTTGGGCAAGGGCGTGTCGCGCTCGATGCGCAACTTGTCGTTGCCGGCCAGCTTGATGTGCCGATTCTTCTGCACGAGCTCGATGATGCGGTGCGCATCGACAGGGGCATTGGGCCGGAAGCTGATGACCATCAGTTTTGCGGCGGCGTCGATCTTCGCCACGCCATAGGGCTTGGCCAGGACGCGCAGGCGATGCACGTCAAACAGCGTCTGGCCTTGCGGCGGCAATTTGCCGAAGCGGTCGGTGATTTCTTCGAGCAGCGCGTCGATCTGCTCGGGCTTGTCGACGGTGGCCAGGCGTTTGTAGAGGTTCAGCCGGGTGTGCACATCGCCGCAGTAGTCGTCGGGCAGCAGGGCTGGCGCGTGCAGGTTGATCTCGGTGGTGGCCAACAGGGGCGACAACAGGTCGGGCTCGCGCCCTGCCTTGAGCGCGCGCACCGCTTCACTGAGCATGTCGTTGTAGAGCTGGAAACCCACCTCCATCATGTTGCCGCTCTGGTTTTCGCCGAGCACCTCGCCGGCACCGCGGATTTCCAGGTCGTGCATCGCGAGGTAAAAGCCTGAGCCCAGTTCTTCCATCGCCTGGATCGCATCCAACCGCTGCGCCGCGCCGCGCGCCAGCCCTTCGATGTCGGGAACGAGCAGGTAGGCGTAGGCCTGGTGATGGGAGCGCCCGACGCGGCCGCGCAGCTGGTGCAGCTGCGCCAGACCGAACTTGTCGGCACGGCTGATGACGATGGTGTTGGCGCTGGGCACGTCGATGCCGGTTTCGATGATCGTCGAGCAGAGCAGAAGGTTGTGGCGCTGCGCTACGAAGTCGCGCATGACGCGCTCCAGCTCGCGTTCAGGCATCTGGCCGTGGGCGATGGCGATGCGCGCTTCGGGAAGCAATTCGGCAAGCTTGTCGCGCCGCGCCGCAATCGTCTCGACTTCGTTGTGCAGAAAGTAGATCTGCCCGCCGCGTTTGAGCTCGCGCATCACGGCTTCGCGGATCACGCTGCTGCCTTCGTTGCGAACGAAGGTCTTGATCGCCAAACGGCGCTGCGGCGCGGTGGCGATCACCGACAAGTCGCGCAAGCCTTCGAGTGCCATTCCCAGGGTTCGCGGGATGGGCGTGGCGGTGAGCGTGAGCACGTCGACTTCGGCGCGCATCGCCTTGATCGCCTCTTTGTGGCGCACGCCGAATCGATGTTCTTCGTCGATGACGAGCAGGCCCAGGCGCTTGAAGTGGATGTCCTGGCTGAGCAGCTTGTGCGTGCCCACGACGATATCTATCGTACCGTCGGCCATTCCCGCCAGGGCCGCCTTGATTTCCTTGGTTGAGCGGAATCGCGACAGTTCGGCCACCTTGACGGGCCACTTGCCGAAGCGGTCGGAGATGTTCTGGAAATGCTGTTCGGCGAGCAGCGTCGTGGGTGCGAGGATCGCGACTTGTTTACCACCGGTGACCGCAACAAACGCGGCACGCAGGGCGACTTCCGTCTTGCCAAAGCCGACATCGCCGCAGACCAACCGATCCATCGGACGCGGCGACACCATGTCTTGAATGACGGCGTGAATCGCCGCGGCCTGATCCGCCGTTTCTTCGAATCCGAAACTCGCCGCAAAGGCCTCGTAGTCGTGCGCCGTAAAACGAAACGCGTGCCCTTCGCGCGCGCTGCGCCTTGCGTAGAGATTGAGCAGTTCCGCAGCGGTGTCGCGCACCTGTTCGGCGGCCTTGCGTTTCGCCTTCTCCCATTGGCCCGAGCCGAGCCGGTGCAGTGGCGCTTCTTCGGCGCTGACACCCGTGTAGCGCGCGATCAAGTGCAGCTGCGCGACCGGGACATAGAGCACGGCCTGATCGGCGTACTCGAGGTGCAGGAACTCGCTGGCCTGTGTATCGTCGCCCAGCGTGATGTTCTTCAAGCCGACGTAGCGGCCGATGCCGTGATTCACGTGAACGACCGGGTCGCCGACCTTGAGTTCCGACAAGTCCTTGATCAGCGCGTTGACGTCGCTGACCTGTTCTTGTTTGCGCCGGCGCCGCGCCGTGGGGCGGTTTGCGAACAGTTCGGTTTCGGTGATGAACTGAACCGCCGTTCCCGCGTCGGTCTCGTGCCAGAAAAAGCCCTCGGCCAGCGGTGCGACGGCGATTGCGAAGTGCTCCGAACCGGCGAGGAACTCGGCCAGGTTTGCCACACTGGGAGGCTCGATGCGGTTGTCGCGCAGCAGCTCGAGCAAGGTTTCACGCCGTCCGGTGCTCTCGCCGACGATGAGTACGCGGTTTTGCGTTGCGCTCAGGTGCGCTTGCAGCTTCTTCAGCGGTTCCGGCGCACCGCGATCGACGCTCAGGTCGGGCAGGGGTTTCGCCCAGGTACTGGACGGCGCATCGGCCGAAGCCGCGGCGCCAGCCTCGGCCGCGCCGGCGTCGGAACCGCGCACCGCAAGTGTCGCAAAACGGTTGGTCAGAGTGAACCAGGCTTCCGGCTTGAGAAACAAGTCTTCGGGCGGAAGAACCGGGCGTTCACGATCAGCCTGGAAAAATTTGTAGCGCTCGCGCGTGTCGACCCAGAAGCGGTTCAGCGCCGCGTCGATCTCGCCGTGCAAGACGATGGCGGTGGAGGCGGGCAGGTAGTCGAAAAACGTCGCCGTGGCCTCGAAGAACAGGGGCAGGTAGTACTCGATGCCGGCGCTCGCGACACCCACGCCGATGTCTTTGTACAAGCGTGCCTTGCTGGGGTCGCCCTCGATGCGCTCACGCCAGCGGGCGCGAAACGCGTTGCGCGCCGGCTCGTCCATCGGGAACTCCCGCCCCGGCAGCAGGCGCACTTCGGGAACAGGGTACAGGCTGCGCTGCGTGTCGGGATCAAAGGTGCGGATCGAATCGATTTCGTCGCCGAACAAGTCGACGCGATAGGGCACGGCCGAACCCATGGGAAACAAGTCGATCAAGCCGCCGCGCACCGCGTACTCGCCAGGCGAGACGACCTGCGTCACGTGGGAATAGCCCGCCAAGGTGAGTTGGGCCTTGAGCGCGGCTTCGTTGAGGCGTTGTTTGACCTTGAAGTTGAACGTATACGCCGCCATGAAGCTCGGCGGCGCGAGCCGCACCA
>JBEBHW010000461.1:0-3746 GCA_040081145.1 Burkholderiaceae bacterium | reverse complement strand
CGCCAATCCAGTCGTGCTCCGGCTCGGGCTCGGGCAACTTGCGCAGATCTCGCAGGACCGGAATCCGCCACGCCACCAGCGCCATGAGCAGCGCCGAGCCCCCGGCGAAAGCGAGCGCGGCGCGCAGGCCGATGTGCTCGCCGAGCCAGCCGCCCAGCAGCGCGCCCGGGCCGGCGGGGATCAGGATCAGCCAACGCATCGTGCTCGTCATGCGCCCGAGCAGCGGCGCCGGCGTGACCGCCTGGCGCAGCGCGAGGAAATTGATGAACACGAGCACCGCGCCGCAGCCGAACAGCACGAGCATCGCCGCGAACATCAGCGTGCCCCAGCGGCTCGCCGGCGCAAACGACAGCAGCAACCAGCCCGCACCGCAAATCGCGAAACCAGTAACCAGGCACGGGCCGGGGCCGATGCGCTGGCTGATGCGGTTGCCGTAGATGCTCGCCAGCACCGTGCCCACGCCCAGGCCCACGTAGCTGAGCCCCACCTGCTGCTCGTTCAGGCCGAGCGTGCGTGTGGCGAACAGGATCTGCACGACGATCGCGGCGTGGTGACACATCTGCCACACGCCCACGGCGCCGGCCAGCGTCACGAGCAGGCGGTTGCTCGCGACAAAACGCACACCCGTTTTCAGGTCATGCCAGAAGTCGCTTCGGCCAGTCCGGCGTGGCGCCTCTTCGATGCGGATGCCCCGCAGGATCGCCGCCGAGGCGAGCAGCGCCACCGCGTCGACGAGCAACGCGACCGGTGCGCCCACCATCTTGATGAGCGCACCCGCCACGCCGGGACCGGCGACTTCAGCGCCCGACCCGGCAAGCGCGTTCTTCGCGTGCGCTTCGACGAGGCGCTCGCGCGCCACGACTTGCGTCAAGACGATTTGCGCCGCGCTTCCCGCCACTGTATAGACCGTGCCGATGACAAAGCCCGAGGCGTAAAGCCAGGGCATCGCGAGCCAGCCCATCCACCAGGCAAGGGGAACGCTTGCGACGATCAGCGCGAGCACACTTTCGCCCACCACGTACACCGGCAGCTTGCGCACCCGGTCGAGCCACACGCCCGAGGGCAGCGAAAACAGCACGAAGGGCAGGATTTCCATCGCGGTGAGCAGGCCCATTTGCGTGGGGCTCGCGTGCAACAGCACCGCTGCCGTGAGCGGGAGTGCCAGCATCGTGACCTGGCCACCGAGTGAGCTGATCAGGATCGATGTCCACAGGCGCCGGTACGCCGCGTCGCGCAGCAGGTCGCCCGGGGCCAGGGCAAAGCGGCCGCGAAGCGCGGCTCGCCACATTCTCAACCCGTTTCTCATGACTTCACCATCGCTTCTTCTCATGCGAACGTCTTGTGGACGTTCTAGTGGGCCGTTTGGCCCGATGCAGCGGAGAGTGGCTTCACTGACCGATTTCCGCTGAGACTCTCAGCGGTACTTCGGTTGGAAGTGGTGACTGAGAGGACTAAGGTCGCGCCGAAATCTGCGGCAGCAGATTCAGGGTGGCGAGGAGGATTTGCATCCCGCTGGTGCGGGCGAACGCGGCGCGCCAGCACGCAGCGACCGCGCCACTGAGGGCGGTATGCTGGGCAGGGGGGGCGTTGCGCTTCATGGGTTGCTGTCCTCAAATTCGCGAGTTCGCATCATAACGGGCAGGCTGTGCGGCTGGCAAGCAAAATGGCCGCCTTGTCCCGCCCACTTCGCTTGGCTCACCACACCATGAACTCGAAATCGTCAGCGCCAACATGGCACAGGGCCGCTGCGCCCGCCCGAGCCTGGTCGCTTGGCCTAGCAGCGGCGGCTTTGCTTGCCGGCCTGGCGCTGCACGGCCCCGTCGCGCAGTGGGACAACTACCACGCCTTTGCCGACACGCGCACCTGGCTTGGCGTGCCGCACGCCGCAGACGTGCTGAGCAATGCGCCGTTCCTCATCGTCGGCGTGTGGGGTTGGCTGCGCTTGTCGCGCTCCGCGCTCGATTGGCCATCGCGACGTGCCTGGCAACTGTTCTGCGCGGCGCTGCTGTCGACCTCGGCGGGCTCGACGTTCTATCACTGGGCGCCCGACAACGCCACGCTCGCGTTCGACCGCATCCCCATCGCCTGGGCGTGCATCGCCTTGACGAGCGCCCTGCTCGCCGAACATGTGGATGCGCGCTGGGCCGAGCTGCGCGTGCTCGCGCTGGGCGTCGTTCTCGCGACCTGCGCCGTCGGCTACTGGTGGGTCACCGAACAGCGCGGCAGCGGCGACTTGCGGCCCTACCTGTTCGTGCAAATCCTCCCCATGCTGCTGGTGCCGCTTGCGATCGTCCTGAAACTGCCGGCGCGCCAATCGGCGTGCACCCCGGCCAGCGCCTGGTGGGCGGTGCTGGGCCTGTACGCCGCGGCCAAAGGCATGGAAGTCGCCGATCACGCCGTGCTCGGCGCGACGGGCTGGGTCAGCGGCCACACGCTCAAGCACCTGCTTGCGGCCGCGGCGGCGGCGTGGATCGTGCGCGCTGTCGTGACGCGCGAGCCGCGAGCTTCCTGAGTCATTCGCCCGAAGCGGTCAACTCCGGTAGTCGGCGTTGATCTTCACGTACTCGGTGCTCAAGTCGCACGTCCACACGACGGCGTGCGCGTTGCCGCGGTGCAGGTCCACGCGCACCGTGATCTCGTCCTGCTTCATGACGCGCTGGCCGTCGGCCTCTTGATAGGCCGGGTGGCGCCCGCCCTGCACGACGACGTGCACGTCGTCGAGAAACAGATCGATGAGGTTTTGGTCGAGGTCGGTGATGCCGGCGTAGCCCACGGCGGCGAGGATGCGCCCGAGGTTCGGGTCGCTCGCAAAAAACGCCGTCTTCACGAGCGGCGAATGCGCGACCGCGTAGGCCGCGAGCCGGCATTCCTCTTTTGTCTTGCCGCCTTGCACTCGCACCGTGATGAACTTGGTGGCGCCTTCGCCGTCGCGCACGATGGCTTGCGCCAGGTGCTCCGACACTTCGATGACGGCGCTCCGCAGCAGCGCCCCATCGCCGGACTCGAGCTGCGTGATCGGCGAGTGCCCCGCCTGGTGCGTCGCGATCAAGACGAACGAATCGTTCGTCGACATGTCGCCGTCGATGCTGATGCGGTTGAAGGAGCGGTCGGCCGCTTCGCGCAGCAGCTCGGGCAGCAAGTGCGGCGCGATCGCGGCGTCGGTCGCGACAAAACCCAGCATCGTCGCCATGTCGGGGCGGATCATTCCCGCGCCTTTGGACATGCCGGTGATCGTGACCGCCTTGCCGCCGATCTGCACGCGGCGCGACACCGCCTTGGCGACCGTGTCGGTCGTCATGATGGCCTGCGCCGCGTCACCCCAATTCGCTTCGTTCAAGTCGGCCAGCGCGCCGGGCAAGCCGGCCTCGATGCGCTCGACGGGCAGCGGCTCCATGATGACGCCGGTCGAAAACGGCAGCACCTGTTCGGGTTCGATGCCCAGCCTGGACGCGAGTGCGCGGCAACTGCGCAGCGCGTTGTCCAGCCCCGGCTGGCCGGTGCCGGCGTTGGCGTTGCCGGTGTTGATGAGCAGGGCGCGGATCCCCTGCCCTGCCGCGAGGTGCTTGCGGCACAACTGCACGGGCGCCGCACAAAAGCGATTGCTCGTGAACACACCCGCGACCGACGCGCCGGGGCTGAGCGTGATCACCGTCAGATCACGCCGGTTCGCCTTGCGCACCCCCGCCATCGTGATGCCCAGCTTCACGCCGGGAACGGCATATAGGCTGGCGGGGTCGGGGGGGAGC
>JBEBHW010000460.1:0-3747 GCA_040081145.1 Burkholderiaceae bacterium | reverse complement strand
GAGTAGAGAACCCCTGTGCGGAGATGAGCCCGCTGCTGTCGGTGCCCAGGAAACGCGTCACGAATACCGATTGCGCACCCAACGCCCGCAACGCCTTGGCCAATGCCAAGCAGCGCATGAGGTGACCAATGCCGATGGTCGGCGACGCGTCGACACGGAATGCGACCCTCATGATTCGACGCTCGCAAGGCGGTAGAGCAGTTCTGCGCGAGCCCAATCGTCGAGGGTGTCGATGTCCTGCACGCGATAAGAAGGCAGTTCGTAAATCACGGAGCGAGCCAGAAACGGTATGTCGTGGCGCTGGAACGATTGCGGCCATCCCCAGTAGAACTGCCCTGCATCGTGCATTGCCTCAGGCACGTCTTGTGATCGTGCGCCTATCCAGCCTGGGAACATCGGCTCGACGAGTCCCTGCGCGTTACGTATCAGGGCGCGCTGCACCGGGAAATTGAAGCGGGTGGCGGCAAACACGAAGTCGAGGCCGGGTTCCAACAGCGCACGGGCTTCGCGAAGGTCTTGCGGCGTTACGAAGGGGGCCGTGGCGTACAGGCAGCAGATCTCAGTCACACGTTGGCCGGCCTGCTCGAACCAGATAGTCGCGTGGCGCGCCACCGCGTTGGTGCCGGTGTGATCGTCCGCCAGCGTGGTGGGCCGCAGGAAGGGCGTCTCGGCACCGTGCCGCACCGCCACCGCGGCGATCTCGGCGTCGTCGGTCGACACGATCACGCGATCGAAAAGGCCGCTGCGAAGCGCTGCGTCAACCGAGTAAGCAATGATGGGCTTGCCGTGGAACGGACGTATGTTCTTGCGTGGGATACGCTTGCTGCCACCACGTGCGGGAATGACGGCGAGCTTCAAGCGAGCGCCTCTTCGAATGTCGCGACCACGTGCTGCTGCTGTGCCTCGGTCATGGCCGGGAACAGAGGGAGCGACAGTGCACGTGCGTAGTAGCGCTCACTGGCTGGGAAGTCCCCACGCTTGAACCCCAGGCGCGCGTAGAACGGCTGCGTGTGGATGGGGATGTAGTGCACGTTCACGCCGATGCCTGCATCGCGCATGCGCTGGAAGACTTCCGCGCGCGTATTGGACGTGCGGGTGCCGTCGATTTCGATCGCGTACAAGTGCCAGGCTGATGTACGGTCGGGTTGGCGCGTCGGCAGGATCACTGGTAGCCGGCTAAGCAACAGGTCGTATCGATCGGCCAGGGCCCGCCGACGGCCTTGCATCACATCGACCCGCTCCAGTTGCGACAGCCCCAGCGCCGCCTGCATATCCGTGAGCCGGTAATTGAACCCTAGGGCATGCTGCTCGTAGTACCAGGCCCCCTCGGGCACGCGTTCGAGCTGGGCCGAGTCGCGCACCATTCCGTGCGAACGCAGCAGCCGCAGCCGGTTGGCTACGTCGTCGTGCGGAGTCGTGACGATGCCACCCTCCGCAGTGGTGATGATCTTCACCGCGTGAAAGCTGAACACGGTCGCATCGGCGAACTGGCTTCCGGTGGGGCGGTCGAGGTAGCGCGCACCGGTCGCGTGGCTCGCGTCCTGCAGGATCCTGAAGCCGTAGCGGTCCGCGAGTGCGCGAATCTCCCGCAGGTCACACGGCAAACCGGAGAAGTCGACGGGATTGACAACGTGCGGCAGCGTCCCCGCCGCTGCCGCACGATCGAGCTTGTGGCCCAGGGCCTGCACTGACATGTTGCGGGTGGTGGGATCGATGTCGACGAAGTCGACCTTTGCTCCACAGTACAGCGCGCAATTTGCCGACGCGAGGAAACTGTTTGGGCTGGTCCACACGCGCGTCGCGGGGCCAACATCAAGGGCAAGGCAGCCGATGTGCAGACCAGCGGTGGCGTTGCTCACCGCAACCGCGTGCGCAACCTGCTGCCGTTTCGCAAACGCCTGCTCGAACCCTGGTACCGTTGGGCCCTGAGTCAGAAACTCCGAACGCAGCACCTGACATACGGCGTCGATGTCCGACTCGGAAACGTCCTGCCTGCTGTAGGGGATGAATGTCACTCGTGCCTCAGTGCGGAGTACCGTCGGGCACGTGCTCGTTGATCAGCGCACGCAACTGGGCCACGTCGAGAAATTGGGGATTGCTGCCGCTGTCGTAGGCAAACCCGGGAGCGACAGGCCGACCCCCCATGCGGGCCCAGTACTGTTCCATTGAGTAGGCGCCGCCGACGGGCAGAATCGCAAAGTAGGCACCGATATCTACTGTGTTGAAGCTGTCACTGGCGGTGATCATTTCCTCATGGATTTTTTCGCCGGGTCGAATGCCGATGACCTTGTGTTCGCACTGAGGGTCGATCGCTGTGGCGACATCGACGATGCGATACGAGGGAATCTTGGGCACGAGAATCTCGCCGCCTTGGGCGTTTGCGACGGACCACAGCACCATGTCCACGCCCTGCCGGAGGGAGATGTTGAAGCGGGTCATGCGCGGATCGGTGATAGGGAGGATCCCGTCCTTTCGCTTAGCCAAGAAGTAGGGAATTACCGACCCGCGACTTCCCATCACGTTTCCGTAGCGAACGACGCTAAATCGGATGTCTCGTTTGCCCTTGATGTTGTTGGCGGCAACAAAGAGCTTGTCCGAACACAGCTTGGTCGCACCGTACAGGTTGATGGGCGCAGCGGCTTTGTCGGTGGACAGCGCGATGACGCGACTGACACCGCTGTCAAGGCATGCTTCGATGAGATTCTGTGCGCCGAGCACGTTCGTTTTGATGCATTCGAACGGGTTGTACTCGGCCGCAACGACTTGCTTGAGCGCTGCCGCGTGCACGACGATATCGATGCCTTCGAGTGCGCGGCGCAAGCGCGACTCGTCTCGAATGTCGCCAATGAAAAAGCGCAGTCCTTCGTGCTTGGTTCCGGAAAATTGCTCCTGCATTTCAGACTGCTTCAGCTCATCGCGGGAGTACACGACAAGTCGCCTAACGTGTGGGTGGCGTTCAAGTACCGTTCGGACGAATTCCTTGCCGAACGATCCGGTGCCGCCGGTGATCAGAATGCTTTTTTCTGCGAGCATAGATGGAACCTTCGTCCAGAGCCTGGAAATCGCTCGTTGGGGTCCTAGGCCTGGAGCTCGGCCTGCGTGGCCTTGCCGTCGCGGCGCGCGGAGGGTTTGCGCCCGATAGGCACTGGTCCTTGGCCGCCTGCGCCAGACAGTTCAACGCGCAGCGCCGAGATCTGCGGTCGCAGATCTACGAATTCACGCTCCTTGCTGCGCAGGAAATGCGACGTGAGTTTGAGCTTGGCCGACAAGCCGCTCGGCGTCAGCAAGTACGCATAGGCCCACTTGTTGTCGCTGCGCCGGAAATTGTTCGCCTTAACCCAGCCCCGGTCGACCAGTGCGCGCAGGCAGTAGTTGAGCTTGCCGACGCTCACACCCAGGTTCTCAGCAAGCTTGCGCTGGCTTGCGGCTGGCTGAGAATTCAACTGCCTGAGTAGTTCTAGATCGAGTTCTTCCTGCGGCATGACTTCACATGTTCAAGTCTTGAACAGGCGGCATGATAACCCCGATGCCAGCCATACCGACACAACCGGCGCAGGTTCTTCTCTACGTACCCTCAATCGGCGGCATCGAACACGGCGGTGCGACCGCGAATGGAGGCGCTGCACCGTCCTTGGCTGCCAGCACGGGCGCCATTCCCACATCGGGCCAGACGATCGCCAGGCTCGGGTCGGACCAGAGAATGCAGCCCTCTGCGTGCTGGGCGTAGTACTCGGTGGTCTTGTAGAG
>JBEBHW010000013.1:0-15707 GCA_040081145.1 Burkholderiaceae bacterium | reverse complement strand
GGTCGTGGTCGTCGTGATGGGCGGGGTGATCGAGAACTGCGCTCATGTGAATTCCTAAGGGGACTCTGATTCGATCGGTCGTTACTTGCGGGCGGCCAGCACATCAGCCGGCTGCACGGCCTGGCCGGTCTTGTTCGACCAACTGTTTTTCGTGTACGTGATGACTGCCGCCAGTTCGGTGTCGCTGAGGGCCTTCCACGCCGGCATCGCGCCGTTGTTCTGGCCGTTCAGGACCACGGCAATCTGCTTGTTCTTGTCAGCGTCAAGCACGACGGCCGCGGCGTCGAGCGGCTTGAACGGGCCCAGGCCCTTGCCGTTCGCCTGGTGGCACACGAGGCAGTTGGCGGCGTAGACCTTTTCGCCGCGCGCCACCAGTTCTTCGAGCGCCCAGGTCTTGCCCGGGTCGTCGGCCGACGCGGCGATCTTCTTCATTTGCACGCCGACCCAGGCGCTGTAATCGGCGGCCGACAAAACCTTCACGTGGATCGGCATGTAGGCGTGTTCCTTGCCGCACAGCTCGGCGCACTGGCCGTAGTAGTCGCCGGTTTTCGTCGCACGAAACCAGGTGTCGCGCACGAAGCCGGGGATCGCGTCCTGCTTGATGCCAAATGAGGGCACCATGAAGGCGTGGATCACGTCGCTCGCGGTGAGGATGATGCGCACTTTCTTGTCCACCGGGACGACGAGCGGGTTGTCGACCTTGAGCAGGTAATCGTCGCCCGAAGGTTTACCCGAGTCGGACATCCGCCGCTGCGCCGGGTCCAGCGACGAGAGGAAGCCGATGCCCTCGCCCTCGCCCTTGAGGTAGTCATAACCCCATTTCCACTGCACGCCGGTGGCCTTGATCGTCAGGTCCGCGGAACTCGTGTCTTTCATCGCCACCACGGTTTTGGTGGCCGGAAGCGCCATGAAGATGACGATGATGAAGGGCACGACGGTCCAGGCGATCTCGACTTTCACGCTTTCGTGGAAGTTCGCCGCCTTCGCGCCCTTGGAGCGGCGGTGCTTGAAGATCGAATAGAACATCACGCCAAACACCAGCACGAAGATCACCGTGCACAGCACCATCATGTAGTTGTGCAGCGAGAGTTGATCCGCGGCGATCTGCGTCACCGGCGGGTGCAGATCGAGCTGATTCACTGCCGGGCCGCCGGGCAAGTCTTTGACGGCGGTCGCCGTGTGCGAGGCCAGCAGCGCGCCGAGCAGCAGGCCGGCCTGGCCGAGTCGGGCCCAAGGGGTTTTCATCGTCGCAATGTTGTTCATGCTCTTCGCTTCAGGGTTCCAGTATTTTTGAGGCTTGTCTCTTGTCTCGATGCAGTTCAACCCGCCGTGCCGTGGCTCCAGCGGCGCAGCGCCCAGCGCAATTCGTCGGCGAGTTCGCGGCGCAGTTCGGGGCGCACGAAGCGCCCCACTGAAATCTTGCGGCCCTGGCCCGACAACTCGATCAGCGACCGGTCGCCGTGCTCGGGCTCGATGCGAACCCACGCCGGAGTGAACTCGACCCGCTCGACGTGGCGCCCCGACGCGTACTCGACAACCAGGCTGCCCGGGGCCAAACGAATCGACTCGTTGTCGGCGGCGTGGCGCGCATAGAAGAGCAGCGCAGCGCCCACCGCGAGCAATTCGGCGCCCGCGTAGGGCATGGCCATGAGTGCGCCCACAGACCAGAAAGCCGCGGCGATGGCCGACGACAGCAGGCACAGGCCCAGGTAGCACAACAGCAGCTGACGCGGCGCCAACGTGTGGCTCCGCTCGAGTTGCCAACGCACGCTCCAGTCATGCTTGGCGTGGGCCTGGCCGCGCGACTCCTGACCGAACCGCAGATCCACGCGCGCCGCCCCGACCGCGCGGTCGCGGCCGGTGAGCTGTGCAGACATTGTTGGCGCCATTCTCGCGGTCGGTAGCAGGCAAACGTCGGTGGGAAATCAGGCAGCGCGATCGAAGCGACGCGCTGACCAGAACCACGCGGCCAACCCGTTGCGGGCCGACCGGCCTCGAAAAGCGGCGCATTTTAGCCCACAGTTTTGAACTCCTCGGGCCAGACGACGCCGTGCCCGATCAACTCGGGCGCGCGCTGTTGCGCGAGCGCACCAGCGCGCGCATCTGCGCGAGCGAAACAAGCGTGGGTTGGCCCTCTCGAATGCGCGGCGCCGCTTTGAACGCGTGGCCATACGCAATCTCGAAGCTCAGGCGCAAACGGCCGTCCGGCCCGGCCAAACGCTGCAGCTCGTCCAGCAGGCGTTTGCGCCAGCGCGGGGTGCGCAACCCGGCGTAGCGGTCGGGCGCCGCGTTGCCGCCCAGCGTGCGCAGCTCCGCGAGCAGGGCCTGCGGGTTCGCCCAGTGCAGCGTCAGCGTCTCCTGGTCGAGCACGGGGTCGGCAAAGCCGGCTTGCACGAGCATGTCGCCCAGGTCGTGCATGTCGACGAAGGCCGGCGTCGGCGCGGGCCAACCGAGCCGTGCGTAGAGCTCGCGCAGTTCGCGCAGCGTTCCCGGGCCCAGACAGGAAAACATCAGCACCCCGTCGATCTGCAGCAACTCGCCCCAGCGCGCGAAGAGCGCTGGCGGGTCGGGCTCGGCGTGCAACATCATGTTGGCCCAGATCAGCGGCGCGCCCGCGGGCATTTCAGCCGCGTCCGCCGGACCCGGTCGATCCACGGCGTCGAGAAGAACGTCGACGTTCCCGCCGCGCCAGCGTTGCACCGTCCACCACGGCCACCGCGCCGCGGCCCGGCTGCGCAGGGCGAGTGCCGCAGTCGGCTCGATCACAAGGCGGTGCGCCTTCGGGTAGCTTGCCGCCAGCGTGGCGCCGCCGGCACCGCTGAAGCCCCACCAATCAATGAGCCACTGCGGCGCGAGCCGAATCACCGCCAGACGGTCGCCCATGCGCCGCGCCACTTCGGCGTGCAACCACGGCGGCTGCGCAGCGCGCGCCGCGCGGCGCAGCGTCGCCTCGAGTGCGGATGCGTCGAGCGCGCGTTGCGGTTCAGGTGGGTGGCGCGCCATGGCCGGGGCAGTATATTGAGCCATGCTGTTCTCCCCACTCTTGCGCCGCAGTTTCACCGCGCCGCGCCTGCCCAGCCTGTGCGCGTTGTGCCACGGCTGGGGCGAGCAGCGCGTGTGCGCTGCGTGCCTCAAGCGCTGGGCCGCCCCGGCGCACCGCTGTGGCCGGTGTGCCCTGGGAATGCCGTGGCCCACCACGCTTTGCGGCACGTGCCTGCTTGACCCTCCGCCCTACGCACACGCCATCGCCGCATTCGAGTACGCCGCGCCGTGGGACGGTCTTGTCGCGCGCTTCAAGTTCAACGACGCGTTGGACCTCGGCGCCGCACTGACGCAGCCGCTGCTGCGCGCCATCCGCGTTGCCGGCGTGGCGCTTCCCGATCTGCTGCTGCCCGTGCCCTTGAGCGAAATCCGCCTGCGCGAACGCGGCTACAACCAGGCGTGGGAAATTGCACGTCGGCTCGGCAAGGCGCTCACGCTGCGCGCCGATGCCCAGCTGCTGTTGCGCACCAAAGACACGCCGCACCAACTCGCCCTGCCGCCGGGCGCGCGCGCGGCCAACGTGCGCGGCGCGTTTGCGGTCGAGCCGCTGCGCCTGCGCGAAGTGCGCGGCAGAGGCATCGCCCTGGTCGACGACGTGCTGACCACCGGCGCCACCGCCGCCGAAATCACGCGCACGCTGCTGCAGGCGGGTGCAACGAGAGTGCAGGTCTGGGTGCTCGCGCGCACGCCGCGGCCGGACCACTGAGGCCGCAGGCGGGTCATGTTCAACATCGTGCTCGTGCACCCCGAAATCCCGCCGAACACGGGCAACGTGATTCGCCTCGCAGCGAACACGGGCTGCGCGCTGCACCTGATCGAGCCGCTCGGCTTCTCGATGGACGATCGCCAACTCAAGCGCGCCGGCCTGGACTATCACGAATACGCAAGCGTGCAGCGTTACGCGTCATGGGCCGCGTTCATGGCGAGCCCACAGTCGGCGCCCAACGCGCCGTCGCGACGCTTCGCTTTCACGACGCGCGCGACCCGACGCCTTGACGAGCACGCCTGGCAAAGCGGCGACTGGATGGTGTTCGGCTCGGAAACGTCCGGCCTGCCCGATGAGGTGCGCGCGGCGTTCGAGCCCGCGCAATGCCTGCGCCTGCCGTTGCGCCCCGGCCAGCGCAGCCTGAACCTGAGCAACGCTGTTGCCGTGGCGGTGTTCGAGGCGTGGCGCCAAATCGGCTACATCGGCGGCGTCTAGTGCGCAGGTGCGTGCGCAGGCCTGCACCACGCCGTCAAAGTTCGGGCCTGGCTTCGCGACCCATCAAGCGCTCGACCGCGTCGCGCGGCGTCAGCCGGCCGACCAGCACCGCAACCACCGCCTGGGTGATCGGCATGTCCACGCCCAGCGCGCGAGCGCGCTGCAACACCATCGCGGCGCTGTGGACGCCTTCGGCCACATGCCCGAGATCGCGCAGGATCTGCGGCAACGCCAGCCCCTGGGCGAGCAACAAGCCGACCTTGCGATTCCGCGAAAGGTCACCCGTGGCCGTCAACACCAGGTCGCCCAGGCCGCTCAGTCCCGTGAAAGTCTCGCCGCGCGCGCCGAGCGCCAGGCCCAGGCGTGTGATTTCGGTCAGACCGCGGGTGATGAGCGCGGCGCGCGCGTTTTGCCCCAGCCCCAGACCGTCGGCGATGCCGGTGGCGATGGCGAGAACGTTTTTCACCGCGCCCCCGACCTCTACACCCACCGGGTCGTCTGACGTGTAGATGCGCAACTGATCGCCGTGCAAGAGTTGCACGGCCAATTCGCGAACCGATTCGTTGGCACTCGCCGCGACCAGCGCCGTCGGCTGCCCGCGCGCGACTTCGAGCGCAAAACTCGGACCCGAGAGCACGCCCACGCGCACCTGCGCGCGCACCGCCTGCGCGACTTCGTGGCCGAGCCGACCCGTGCCTTCCTGGAAACCCTTGCACAGCCAGAGCACCGCGCCCGCATCGGCGGGCAGCTCGCGCAACATCGCCTCCAACCCGGCCATCGGCGTGGCGATCACGATCAGCCCCTGGCGCGCATGCGCCAGAGCAGCCGCGAGGTCGCAGTGAATCCGAAGCGCCGCCGGCAGCTCAACGCCATCGAGATAGCGCACGTTGCGCCGCAGCGAATTCATTTGCGCCGCCTGGCTCGCATCGCGCGCCCACAGCAGTGTGGGCACGCGTGTGCAGGCGCTGACAGCCAGCGCAGTTCCCCAAGCACCTGCGCCGAGAACCGTGAGGGCTATTGCGCTCGTCACGCCGCCCCTTTGCGGTCGCGCCGGATCAGTGCGCGATGGCGCTCTTGTCCGGGCCGTTCGCTGCAGCCGCCGCGGCCTGCGCGCGCTGCTGCTCGAACATCGCCTGGAAGTTCACTTCCGTGAGCAGCACCGGCGGGAAACCGGCGCGCGTGCACACGTCGGAGACGATCGCGCGCAAATACGGGTAGACGATCCCCGGGCAGGCGATGCCGATGATTTGCTGCAACTGCTCGTCCGGTATGTTGCGGATCTCGAAGATGCCGGCCTGTTTGGCCTCGACGAGAAACAAGGTCTTGTCGCCGACCTTGGTCGTCACCGTCGCGGTGACGGTCACTTCGTAAATGCCCTCGGCGATCGGCGCAGCGCCGAGGGCGAGGTTGATGTCGACCTGCGGCGCCGCCTGTTCGAGCAGGATTTGCGGCGAGTTGGGTTGCTCCAGCGACAGATCCTTGAGGTACAGACGCTGGATCTGGAATACGGGGGTCGGGGTCGTCTCTTCGGCCATGCGTTTCTCGATTTCGATCGCGATAAAAAACCCGCGGACCGGGTTGGCGCGGGCTGGGGAGCCGGATTATGCGCCGCAACTGGCGCCACCGAGACGGTGCAGCGTGACCGAAACCTCAGCCTGCGGCACCTGCAAGAAGGGGCAGAAGCGCACCTTGCCGATCCAGTGCGATCAATTCATCGCAGCCGCCCACATGCGTGTCACCGATGAAAATTTGCGGCACGGTGCGCCGCCCGGTGGACTCCATCATGACCTGGCGCGCCTGCGCGTCCAGGTCGATCCGGATCTCGTCGATCTGCGCCACACCGCGCTGCTTGAGCAAGGCCTTGGCGCGAATGCAGAACGGGCAGACCTCGGTCGTGTACATCTTCACTGCTTGCATCGTCGTGTCTCGTGGGGCGGAGGGATTGAATCGATCAGGCCGACTTTTCGATGGGCAAGTTCGCCTCGCGCCAGGCGCGCAGGCCCCCGGCGAGGACGCGCGTTTTCTCGAAGCCGCGCTTTTGCAGCATTCCAACGGCGCGTGCGGCGCGCGCGCCGGTGGGGCACACGAGCACGAGCGGCAGGGTCTTGTTCTTCGGCAAGTCGTTGCTTGCTTCGAGCGAGCCGAGCGGCACGTTTTTCGCGCCCGCGACGTGGCCGGACGCGTATTCAGCGTTTTCGCTCACGTCGATGAGCACAGCCTTCTCGCGGTTGATGAGTTGCACCGCTTCCGTGGGCGACACTTTGCTCGCCCCCCCCGCACCCTTGTTCACCAGGGGAAGCAGGAGCATGACGCCCGAGCTCAGCGCGGCCAGGAACAGGATCCAGTTGTCAACGACGAATTGCACGTAAGAGTTCACTGGAAGCCACCGGGGAGCGCGAAGCGGCGGATTATAGAATTGCGCGCCTCGCATGCGCCGCGCGATGCGCCAAGCCCTCATCTGACGCATGCCAATGCGACCGCCCACCATGCACAAACTCGTACTCATCCGCCACGGCGAGTCGACGTGGAATCTGGAAAATCGCTTCACGGGTTGGACCGACGTGCCGCTCACGCCCACCGGCGTGACCCAAGCGCGCGAGGCGGGCCGCCTGCTGAAGGCAGAGCGCTACGAGTTCGACGTTGCGTACACATCGGTGCTGAAACGCGCGGTCTGGACGCTCTGGCACGCCCTGGATGAACTGGACCGCACCTGGTTGCCCGTGATCAACGCATGGCAGCTCAACGAGCGCCATTACGGCGCGCTGCAAGGCTTGAACAAGGCGGAGACGGCGCGCAAGTACGGCGACGCGCAGGTACTGACATGGCGCCGCAGCTATGACACGCCGCCGCCCGCACTCGAAGCGAACGACTCACGCTGCGAGCGCAGCGACTTGCGCTACGCGCGCCTGGCGCCCGAGCAGGTGCCGCTCACGGAATGCCTCAAAGACACGGTGGCGCGCGTCCTGCCGTACTGGAACGAGACTCTCGCTCCGGCGATCCGTTCGGGCCAACGCATCGTCATCGCCGCCCACGGCAACAGCCTGCGCGCGCTCGTCAAGTATCTCGACCGCGTGGGCGACGCCGAGATCGTCGGGCTCAACATTCCGAATGGGATTCCACTGGTGTACGAGCTTGATTCGAATCTCAAGCCGATCAAGAGCTACTACCTGGGTGATGCAGAAGCCGCAGCGGCGGCGGCGCGGGCTGTGGCGAGCCAAGGCAAGGCTTGAGGTCCCGTCGATCGGTTTGTGTGCCGGTCGACGCCATCTGGGCTCGCGAACACCGGCGCGCCGCTCGACGTCCCAGATCTGGTTCCGCGCTACGTCGCTGACCCGCGCGGCGGTCGGATCAGACTCTGCGCCGGAAGACCGAGCCCTTTGTGCAGCCGAATGACGTGGCCGCAGAGCTATGCAAGCGGCAAGACAACGCCAAGTGCCTCCGCAATTTCCAGACGCAGCTTCTGCGCCAGCGAACGCCGATCCAGATCGCGCGTCCCTTGCGCGTCGAGCGTGACGACGCTCACGCGCAGATCTTGTGCCATCGCCACCATCCACAGCGACTGCATCAGCGTCGTCTCGCCGATATAGGCCGCGGCTGGGCTGACGGCTTGCTGCGCATCGCGATAGCGAATCGCTACCGCCTGCACCGGCGTCTGCGTCGCGATCGCCGCCTGCAGCAGATTCGCGTGAAACGGCAGCAGCCCCGTGCCGTCGCTCGTCGTCCCTTCGGGAAACACGGCGACGGTTTCACCGGCTTGCAGCGCTTGCGCGACCTGGTGCACGACGCGCATCGCGTCGCGCTTGCGCTCGCGTTCGATGAACAGCGTGCCGCCGCACGCGACCATCCAGCCGAGCACCGGCCAATGGCGCACGTCGGCCTTGGAGACGAAGCGCACCGGCTGGACTGCGTCGATGGCGAGGACATCGAGCCACGAGACGTGATTCGCCGTGAGCAGCACCGGGCCCGGCCGCGCTGTGCCGTGCGCATCGAGTGCGATGCCCAGCGCAGCGAGCGAGCGCGACGCCCACACGCCAACCTGCACCTTGCGCTGCGCGGGGCTCAGGCACGGAAACACGAACACGCAAATGAGCAGCGCGCGCAGCGCTTCGAACACGCCCCGGGCCAGGCGCCAGCACGCCTTGAATCGCCTGAACATTGACGGTGCGCCGCGAGCTAACGCGGCGGCGCTTCGAACGCGACTTGGCCGCCTACCAGCGTCAACGCGACACGCCCGGCCAATTCGATTCCGGCAAACGGCGTGTGTTTGGCCTGGCTGACCAGGGCGCTGGGTTTGACGGTCCACGACGCTGCCGCGTCGAAGACGCACAGGTCGGCAACGCCGCCTTCGACGAGTTGGCCCACGCTCGCGGCGAGCGAGCCCAGGGAGGACCCCAACAACGCTGCAGGCCGGCTCGTGACTCCCGCCAAGGCCAGCGGCAACGGCATGCCGGACTCCGTGCCCCACTTCAGCGCAAGGCCCAGCAACAGTTCGAGCGCACTCGCGCCGGGCTCGGCTTGGGCGAATGGCAGGTTCTTCGCGTCGGCGTCGACCGGCGTGTGGTCGCTGACCAGCGCGTCAATCGTGCCATCTCTCAAGCCGGAGCGAATCGCATCGCGGTCGCGCTGTTGGCGTAAGGGCGGCGACAGTCGCATCGTCGCGTCGAAGTAACCGATGTCGACGTCGATGAGGTGCAGTTGATGCACGCTCACGTCGCAGGTGACGGGCAAGCCTTCCGCCTTCGCGCGGCGCACCAGTTCGACGCCGGCGGCACTGCTCAGGCGGCACAGGTGCAGCTTCGCGCCGGTGTCGCGAACCAGTTCGAAAAGCGTGTGCAGCGCAATCGTTTCGGCGATCACCGGCACGCCCGACAAACCCATGCGCGTCGCGAGCGGCCCCTTCGCAGCGACACCGTTGCCCAGGTACGCGTCGCACGGGCGCAGCCAGACCATGTAGCCGAAAGTCGCCGCGTACTGCAACGCGCGGTGCAGGACGAGCGTGTCGGTGATCGCGACGTCGGCCTGCGAGAAGCCGACGCAACCCGCTTCCGTGAGTTCGGCCATTTCGGTCAGCGCTTCGCCTTTCAGACCGCGTGTCAACGCGCCGAGCGGAAACAGCCGCGCCTGATTCAGGTTGCGGGCACGGAATTTGAGCATTTCCACGAGGCCCGGCTCGTCGAGCACCGGGTCGGTGTCGGGCGGGCACACGAGGCTCGTCACGCCACCGGCCACGGCCGCGGCCATTTCCGATTCGAGCATGCCTTCGTGCTCGTGGCCGGGTTCGCGCAAGCGCACGGCGAGGTCGACGAGGCCAGGCGCGACGACGAGGCCTTTCGCTTCGATGCGTCGATCGGGTGAAAAATCGGAAGTGAAGCGACCCAGACCGACGATGCGCCCGTCCGCGATTGCGACGTCCCCCGTTTCATCGCGGCCCGTCGCCGGGTCGATGAGCCTGCCGTTGCGGATCAGAATCTTCATGCGCTGTTGCCCGCAATGATCGACATGACCGCCATGCGCACCGCAATGCCGAACGTCACCTGCGGCAGGATCACGCTTTGCGCGCCGTCGGCGACGTCGGAGTGGATTTCCACGCCGCGGTTGATACGCTTTGCGCGCCGTCGGCGACGTCGGAGTGGATTTCCACGCCGCGGTTGATCGGCCCCGGGTGCATGACGATCGCCTCGGGGTGCGCGAGCGCGAGCTTTTCCGGAGTCAGGCCATAGTTCTTGAAGAACTCGCCGGCGCTGGGCAGCATCGCGCCGCTCATGCGTTCGTTTTGCAAGCGCAGCATGATGATCACGTCGGCGCCGCGAATCCCCTCGGTCATGTCGTGGCAGACGCGCACGCCCATTTCTTTCAAGTCGCCGGGCACGAGTGTCTTCGGCCCGACGGCGCGGATTTCGGCGACGCCCAGCGTCGTCAGCGCATGGATGTCGGAGCGCGCGACGCGCGAGTGCACGATGTCGCCGACGATCGCCACCGTCAGATTCGCGAAGTCGCGCTTGAAGTGGCGGATCGTGTACATGTCGAGCAGGCCTTGAGTCGGGTGCGCATGGCGCCCGTCTCCCGCGTTGATGACGTGCACGTGCGGCGCGCAGTGCCGCGCCACGAGGTACGGCGCGCCGCTCTCGCTGTGGCGTACGACGAACATGTCGGCGTGCATTGCCGAAAGATTCGCGATCGTGTCGAGCAGGCTCTCGCCCTTGGCGGTGCTGGAGCGCGCGATGTCCAGGTTGATGACGTCGGCGGAGAGGCGTTTCGCGGCGATCTCGAACGTCGTGCGCGTGCGCGTGCTGTTCTCGAAGAACAGGTTGAAGATGCTTTTCCCCCGCAGCAGCGGCACCTTCTTCACTTCGCGTTCGTTGACGCTGAGGAAAGTACCGGCCGTGTCGAGAATCTGCACGAGCACTTCGCGCGGCAGTCCGTCGATCGACAGCAGGTGAATCAGCTCGCCGTTGCGATTCAGTTGCGGGTTGCGTTGCACGAGCATCAAGGCCTCGCCTCGCGAGCCGTCGGCAGAGCCTCGATCTCAAAGCTCAGGCGCCCAGCAGCATCGCGCTCCAGCGACAAGCGCTGGTCGCGTGGCAGCGTGATGCGCGCAGCGGCGTAGGCCGCACACACCGGCAACTCGCGGCCGACCCGGTCGACGAGCACAGCGAGCTGCACGCTGCCCGGTCGACCAAAGTCGTACAACTCATTGACCGCGGCGCGGATCGTGCGACCGGTGTAGAGCACGTCATCGATCAGGAGGATGCGCCGCCCTTCGACGTCGAACGGCAGGCGCGTCTGGCGGCTGTTGGCGGGCATGCCTCGCGAATTGAAGTCGTCGCGGTGCAAGGTGATCGACAGCACGCCGTGTTCGCCAGGCAAGCCCAGATCACGCTGCAAGCGCTCGGCGAGCCAGGCGCCGCCTGACAGGATGCCGACGAGCGACGTCTCAGCCTGGGTCTGCGGCTCGAGCATGGCGCGCACCGCGCCGGCGAGTTCGGCGTAAAGCGCTTCAGCGTCGAGCGTGAGTGGCGTCATTGGTCTTGCGGACACACAGGCGTGTTCAGAAACTGCTCGAGGATGATCGCCGCCGACGCAGCGTCAAGGTCTTTTGCGCCCGACGCGCGCGCCTGCGTCGTGCTGTACCGCTCGTCAACTTCATGCACGGTCAGCGCGAACCGCCCGTGCAGCTGGCGCGCGAAGCGCTGCGCGCGCCCGGTATTTTGATGGGGAGCTCCATCGGGGTGGTACGGCACGCCGACCACCAACGCGTCAGGCCGCCACTGTGCGATCAGCGAAGCAATCGCCTCGAAGCGGCGCTCGCCCGACTGCGCCAGCGTGAGCAGCGGTGTCGCGCTGCGCGTCAGGCCGTTGCCGCTCGCCACGCCGACGCGCTTCACGCCGAAATCGAAAGCGAGGTAGGAAAGAACGGTGGGCGATGAAATGTTCACAGGCGACGCATGCGGCTGCCCGTGCGCAGTCATGCTTGCAGCGCGCGCGTCGCGAGACGCGCCGCCCATTCACAGGCGCACGCTTGTGCGCGGGCCCTGTCGGCCGTCCGGTTCATGCGTGCCCCGCGTCCTGACTGAGCATGTGCGCGTCGATCCCGAGCAGGGACAGCGCCCGTGCATAACGCTGTTCGACCGGCGTATCGAAAATGATGTCGGCCTGCGCGTTCACGTGGATCCAGCCGTTGCGGCTCATCTCGTCCTCGAGCTGGCCTGCGCCCCAGCCGCTGTAGCCGAGCGTCACGAGTACTTTTTTCGGGCCCGCGCCGTTGGACAAGGCCTCGAGAACGTCTTTGCTCGTCGTCATCTCCAGGCCGCCCGGAATTTGCAGCGACGAGTTGTAGTGCCCGCCCTGCCCTTCTTCGCCGCCCAGCTTTTCGTGCAGCACAAAGCCGCGCTCGGTCTGCACCGGGCCGCCGAAGTACACGGGCGCATCGGAGAGGTCGCTGCGGTCCAGCGTCAGCTCGACCTTCTCGAACAAGTTCTTCAGCTTGATGTCGATGGGCTTGTTGATCACCAGGCCCAGCGCGCCCTTGTCGTTGTGCTCGCACATGTAGACCACGGTTCCGGCAAACGTGCCGTCGCCCATGCCTGGCATCGCGATCAGGAACTGGTTCGTGAAGTTGACGGGTTGCGGTGCCATGCGGGCATTTTATTCCCCAAGGCGCGGTGCGCGCCGACCTTGCCTCCGGCGAGATGAAGCTGCGTCGATCTGGGAGGTGCCCGCGCGGGGCTAGTGCAGCCGCAACGGCCCGGGCCGGCTCAGACTCGCCAGGCGCTGGCTGATCGCCGCGCGGTCTTCGGCGTCGCGGCAGTGCTTGAGGTAGTACTTCAGGTCCTGGCTCGCGGCATCGTCAATGCCCAGTTCAGCCAGACACAGGCCGCGGTCGCGCCACTCTTCCCAGGCTTGGGGCATCAGCAGGATGAGCCGCTCCAGCACGGCGAGCAGCCGCGGCCAGTCTTGCGCCGAGCGGTGAATTTCTTTCAGGTTGCGCAGCATGCGCGCGAGCACGTCGCGCGCCGGCGCGGCTTGCAGGAACAGGCCCAGGGGTGCGTCGAAGTCGCCTTCCAGGCCGCGCCGGCGTTTGTACGGTGCAAGCAACTCGTCGAGTTCGTCGCGCGAGAGCGACTGGCCGGTGAACGGGTCGATCACGACTTCGCCGCCGGGCATGCGCAATTTCACGAGGAAGTGCCCGGGAAACGAGACACCGCGCGCCGACAGGCCGATTTGCGTCGCGAATTCGACGTACAAAACCGCCAGCGTGATCGGAATGCCGCGGCGCGTCGCGAGCACGCGGTGCAGATAGCTGTTGTCGGCGTCGTAGTAGTTGTTCACGTTGCCGGCAAAACCCAGCTCCTGGAAGAAGTAGCGGTTCAGCCAGCGCAGGCGCTGCACCGGCACGGCGTCGGCCGGCAGGCGGCGCTTGAGTCGGTCGGCGAGCTGGTCGATCTCGAGGATGACGCTTTGCGGGTCGAGTTGCGGAAACTCGTCTTGCGCAATCGCCACCGCGGCTTCAGTGAGCGACAGGCTCGCGTC
Organism: Burkholderiaceae bacterium; assembly: GCA_040081145.1. Classification (GTDB taxonomy): domain Bacteria; phylum Pseudomonadota; class Gammaproteobacteria; order Burkholderiales; family Burkholderiaceae_C; genus JAEMQF01. The sequence goes on along the minus strand of JBEBHW010000013.1, from coordinate 2,434 downwards.
GTCGGCGACCAAGGCCTCGAAATACTCGAGCGCCGTGGGCGTCTCAAAGAGCAGCGGCCGGGACATGCACCCGAGTTTAAAACGGCTGCCGCCCGTTTTGCGGATAGGTCTTACCCGCGTTGAGCGAACTGCCGCAGGCGCAGCCCGCACGCGGCCAGCGCCGCAAAATAGAGCAGCGCCGCAGCGCCCAGGCTCAAGGCGAGCCAGCCGGCGCGTTGCCAAGGGCTTTGCTGCAGGCCGATCCAGTCGATGGCGTGGGCGGAATAGGCGAGCAGTCCGCCCAGCAGCGCCGTGGCGAGAAAGACACGCCAGGCAAACGCCGGCCACCCCGGCAGCGGGCTGTAACCGCCGCTGCGCCGCAGGCCGACGAGCAGCCAACCCGCGTTCACCAGCGCCGCCACGCCGATCGACAGCGCCAGGCCGGCGTGCCCGAGAAAAGGCACGGTCACGAGGTTCATGAATTGCGTCAAGACGAGCACGACGACGGCGATGCGCACCGGCGTGCGGATGTCTTGGCGCGCGTAGAAACCCGGAGCCAGGATCTTCACGCCCACCAGACCCATCAAGCCCACGCCGTAGCCCATCAAGGCGGTGACGGTGCTGTGCACGTCGCTCGCCTGGAACGCGCCGCGGTGGAACAGCACGGCGACCATCGGCTGCGCAAACACGAGCAGCGCCACGGCGCAGGGCAGCGCGAGCAGCAGCGTCAGGCGCAGGCCCCAGTCGAGCAATGCCGAATAGCGGGCGGCGTCACCACTCGCCTGCGCGCCCGACAACTGCGGCATCAGCACGACGCCCAGCGCGACGCCGAGCAACGCGGTGGGAAATTCCATGAGCCGATCCGCGTAAGTCAGCCACGACACGGCGCCCACCCCGACTTGCGAAGCGATCTGGGTATTGATGAGCAAGGAGAGCTGCGCGACCGACACGCCGAGCAGCGCCGGCGCCATCTGGCGCATCACGCGCGATACGCCCGGGTGCTGCCAGGCGCGGCACAGCGCCGCCCAGCCCAAACCCAGACGCGGCAGGCTGCCGATGCGCAACAGCGCCGGCACCTGCACGCCCAGTTGCAGCACGCCACCCAGAATGACTCCCGCGGTCAGCGCGAAGATGGGCGCGACACCGTGGCGCTCGAAGACAGGCGTCAGCCACCAGGCCGAGGCGATCAGCGAAAGGTTCAGCAGCACCGGTGTCGCCGCCGGGACGGCAAAGCGCTTGTGCGTGTTCAGGATTCCCGCCGACAGCGCAACCAGCGACATGAAAGCGATGTAGGGGAACATCAGGCGCGTCATCACAACCGCCGCGTCGAACTCATGCAATCCGGCGGCCATCAGCCACACGATCAGCGGCGCGCCGGCAATGCCGATCGCGCACGTCAGGATCAAGGCCCAGAGCAACACCGTGGCGACGGCGTCGACCAGCTCGTGCGTCGCCGCGTCGCCGTCTTTGGCGCGCGTGGCCGCGAGCAAGGGCACAAAGGCCTGGGAAAAGGCGCCCTCGGCGAAGAGGCGGCGCAGCAGGTTGGGAATTCGAAACGCGACGTTGTATGCGTCCATCCACGCCCCGGCGCCGAACAGCGCCGCCTGGATCATTTGATTGACCAGGCCGGTCACGCGCGAAGCCAGCGTGAGCAGGGAAACGGTCGACGCGGCTCGCAGCAAATTCATGGGGTGGGAGAAGATTCGCCGCGACGCACCGGCCGAAAGGAGATGCGGGGCGGATTATAGGGAGGCGTTGCGCTGCTATACTCGCGCGCTTCGCTCAGCTCAACCCCTCGTCAGCAGCATGGCCACCACCACAAAAGCCAAGAAAAAGATCGCCCGCATCGCCTCCGGGCTGAAGCGTGTGCGCCAGGATGAAAAGCTCAACGCCGGCAATACCGCCCTGCGCTCCAAGTTCCGCACCGTCGTGAAGAATGTGCAAAAAGCCGTCGCCAGCGGCGACAAGGCGAAGGCCACCGAGCTGTACAAGCTGGCCCAGCCCGTCATCGATTCGGTTGCCGACAAACGCATCTTCCACAAGAATAAGGCGGCGCGCCACAAGAGCCGTCTGTCGGCGCAGGTCAAGGCGCTCGCCGCCTGATCCGTCGCGCCTCGGCGCTTCGGCAAAAGGGCTCGCATTGCGAGCCCTTTGTCATTCAGGCTCGGCTCGCACTCATGGGGATGCAGGTGCGGGCGTCACGTCGCGGACCTCGAGCTGGTTGTCGCGCGCGAAATTCATGACGAAATCCCACGCCAGCACCTCGATGCCTCGCAGCGCTTCGTGGACGAGCACGCACTTGTGCCCGTCCACGGTGCGCGGCACGCAGTACGGCGAGTAGCCGATGAAGGCTGCGATTCCACCCACCGAGCCCGCCGGCCGAAACGCCGACATGGCGCCGGCCAGGCGCTCGGACCAGTCGCTCGGGCGAAACGACTTGGCGTCAAGGGTCAGG
>JBEBHW010000459.1:0-3758 GCA_040081145.1 Burkholderiaceae bacterium | reverse complement strand
TGGTTGACGCCGTTATCTTCGGCCATCAGCACGTGCGCGCGGATGCGCGACGCCTCCGTGGCCAGCGGAATCGGCACGTCGCACGCCGGCGCGCCGCCGAGCGACTGCGCGAGTGCGCGCAGCAAGTCCTGGCGGCGCACCGGCTTGGACAGGCACACGCTGATGCCGGCGTCGCGGGCGCGCGCGACACTGGCGGCGGCATCCAGGGAACTCACGAGCAACATGGGCATGCCGCGCAGCCCGGCGTCGGCGCGAATCTCCGTGGCCAGCTTCAAGCCGTCCATGCCCGGCATCTTCATGTCGAGGATCGCCACGTCGAACGGATCGCGCTCGCGCAAGGCCTCGCGCAGACACGCCAGCGCCTGCTCCGGTCCGTTCACGCTCGTGCAGCGCATGCCGCCGGCAACCGCGTGGTGGTTCAGGATTTCGGCATTGGTTCGGTTGTCGTCGACAACAAGGGCTCGCCGGCCCGTGAGTGCCCCCGGGTGCGCGACCAAGGGCACGCTCGTCGCAATGTGCAAGGGCAGGTTGAACCAGAAACTCGAGCCCTGCCCTTCGACACTGTGCACACCGATGCGCCCGCCCATGAGCTCCACCAGATGGCGGCTGATCGCCAGCCCCAGCCCCGTGCCGCCGAAGCGGCGCGTCGTGGAACTGTCGGCCTGCACGAACGGGGCAAAGAGCTTTTTGCAGGCTTGCGCGGAAATGCCGATGCCGGTGTCGCGCACTGTCACGTGAAGGCGCCCGTCGTCCGACAAGGCCACCTCGACTACCACCTCGCCACGCTCTGTGAACTTGAGGGCGTTGACGAGCAGGTTGGTCAGGACCTGGCGGAAGCGGAACGGATCCCCGCGCAACGCAGCAGGCAGGCGCTCGTCGACCCGGGCGAGCAGTTCCAGACCTTTCTCGTGGGCGCGCGGCGCGAGCAGCTGCACTACGTCTTCGACCGATTGGTACAGGTCGAAGTCCAGGGTTTCCATCTCCAGCTTGCCGGCCTCGATCTTGGAGAAGTCCAAGATGTCGTTGATGATGGTGAGCAGCCCTTCTCCGGAGCGGCGAACCGTCTCCAGGAACGAGCGTTGCTGGTCGTTCAGCGGCGTCTCCAGCAGCAGCTCGGTCAGGCCGAGCACGCCGTTCATCGGCGTGCGAATTTCATGGCTCATGTTGGCGAGGAATTCCGACTTCGCCGCGTTCGCGTTTTCTGCCGCGGCAATGGCCACCGAGAGTTCCTGACCGCGCGTGATCAGCGCCTGTTCGGCGCGCGCGCGCTCCGTCGTGTCGAAGAACACGGTGTAGACGCCCACCACCGCGCCTTCGTCGTTCGCATCCGGCACGTGCCGACCCGAGTGCCAGACCTGATTGCCCAGGCGGTCGGTGCGTTGCCGCTCGAGCGCGACGGCCTCACCGGCGAGTGCCTTGGAAAGGTTCGGTTCGATGTTGGCCCAGACCGCCTCTCCGGTGACTTCGCGCACCAGCTTGCCCGCGACCTCGGCGTGCGACTTGCCCAGCCACAGTTCCTGGGCATGGTTGATGTAGCGGTAGCGCAGCTGCGCGTCGATGTACGACACCGTGACCGGGATCTGGTCCATGATGACGCGCAGGCGGCGCTCCGAGCGCTGCAAGTCGTCGAATTCGTCCTGTTCGGCCGAGACGTCCAGCGCCAGCATCTCGCAGCCGCTCAGGGCGCCGTGCTCGTTGCGCAGAGGCAGCAGGAGCACTTGCAGCGTCTGCACCGACTGGTCGGCGTGCAAGGTCGAGATGCGCAGGCGCTGCGCCGACCCCGCCAGTGAGGCTTCGAGGCGCGCGGCCAGTTTCGGGCCATTCACGGGCCCGAACGCCTCGGCCAACGAGCTGCCTTCGATTTCATCGCGGGCTCGTGCCAACCACTTCGCCAAGGCCGGGCTGGCGTGCGTGCAAACGCCTTCGAGATCGACGCAGGCCGCGAGCGCGTTGACGCTGACCGGCGCCGCAGCCCCCGCATCGCTTGTCGGCGTGGGCAATCTCCCGCGGGCGGGCGCGGCAACCGCAGCGACGCGCGCGGACCGCCCCCGCCAGACGTGGGCAAGCAACAGCATCAGCAACCCCACCGCCGAAGCTGGCACGGGCAGCGGCGCGATCTGCATCAACATCGGCACGAAGTCGAGAACCAGCGCCGCGAGTGCCAGCCCGACCAGCGCTGGCCCTGGCCACAAGGCGCGTGGCGCTGCGTCGGCGGAGGGCTCTGCGCTCATACCGGGCAGGCCGCGGCGCTGCGCAGCGCAAAAGCCGTCAGATCGAAGTGCGCCAGCGCACCGTTGGCCAAGGGCTGACGCACCGGGTCGCGCCCGGCCAACTCGCGCAGCACACGCGCCACGCCCTTGCTGCCCACCAGCAGCGGTTGTTCGGACAGCCGCGGCAGCCACCTCTGAAGCGCGCCGCCCACGCGCTCGACGAATTCAAGGTTTGCTTCGCCGCCCGGAGGCGTCAAGCCCTGGCTCAGCGCGTCTTCGGTTTCCGCCACCGGTTGCAAATTCCACGCCCCGAGGCGGCGTTCCGCAAACGCCGGTTCGATGGCGATCTCCACGCCATGCAGGATTCGGCTCACGATTTGCGCCGTCTCGCGGGTGCGCGAGAGCCGGCTCGTGACGATCACGCCCACGGTAATGCGCAATTCGAGAATGCGCAGCGCCGCTTGCGTCGCCTGCAGCCGCCCCAGCTCGGTGAGCGGCGCGTCGAGGTCACCGCCGCAGCGAAGTCCCTGCAGGTTGGGCGCGGTCGCGCCGTGCCGCAGAAAAGTCAGATGCATCGAGGCCATGTGCCCATTCCTTGGTGTACCGAAACGGATCGATCTTTCAGCGCAGCGCGCTGGCCGGCGCGAAATTCAGCGGGGTGCCCAAGTGGCGCTCGCGCGCGGGTCCGTGCAGCACGGTCCACTCGCGCTCGGCAGCGCCGTTGCCGAGCAACCAGTCGCGCACGAAGGAGATCTGGTTGCGGTCGGCGAGCAACGGCGCGTGGCCGGTGTCGGGAAGATGCATCAGCGTCAAGTCTTTGCCGCGCGACATGCGCCGCATCGTCGGCTCGAACAGCACGTCGGACATCATGCCGTGGATCAGGAGGACGGGGCAGCGCACGCCCTTCCACTGCTCCCACTGCTGCAGGCTCTTCTGCGCGTCGCGGCGGTAGGCCTGCAAGGCGCGCACGTCATGGCGATAGACGCGCCCGCCTTCTTCGTCGGACCAGCGCGTCTGGTGGAACGTCAGGTTGAAGCGGATGTCGTCGCTCACCGGTCCGTCGTTCTTCTGCGACGCGCCGATGCGGCGCAGCATGTCGGCGGGGTCGCGAAACACGTAATGGCGCGCCAGCGTTTCGGCGCGCCGACGCCGGCGCCGCGCCGCGATGTGCGGGCCTACGTCGTTGAGGATGAGACGGGCTATGAGTTTGGGATGCCGTGCCGCGACCTCGATCGCGGCGCTGCCGCCGAGCGACGAGCCGAGCACCGTGGCTGGCCCGCTGCCCAGGTGCTCGATCATCTGGCGCAGTTGTTCGGCGTAGGTCATCAATGAATAGTCGGCCTCGGTGGCAAGCCAGCCCGAACGCCCGCGCCCGACCCAGTCCATGCACACCAGGCGGAAGTCTTCCTTGAGGTCGGAGGCAAGGTAGTTGAAGCGCATCGCGACGCTGGCCACGCCGCCGCAGCAGATCACGAGCGGCGCGTCGGGAGCGCCCCACTCGGTATAGGCGACGCTGACCTTGTAGGGGCGCTTCAAGCGCCGTGTCGT
>JBEBHW010000458.1:0-3759 GCA_040081145.1 Burkholderiaceae bacterium | reverse complement strand
GCGCGCGAAGCGGCGCAGGCGCCGCAGCGCGACCTTGATGTTGCGCGTGCCGAGTTCCAGCGTGTCGTCGTAATCCTTGAACTGGCGCTGGTCCCACACCTTCACCGCGCTCTTGTTGCGGCCCTTGTCCTGGCCGATGCGAATGCCTTGCGGGTTGTAGCCGTAGGCGCCGAACGGCGATGTGCCGCCCGTGCCTATCATCTTGCTGCCGCCCTCGTGGCGCTTCTTCTGCTCTTCGAAGCGTTTCTTGAGCGTCTCCATCAACTCGTCCCAGCCCATTTTCTCGATCGCCGCCCTTTCTTCGGCGCTGAGTTCGAGTTCGAACTTCTTCTGCAGCCAGTCCAGCGGAATGTCTTGGGTGAAGTCGGTGAGCAGCTCCACGCCCTTGAAGTAGGCGGCGAAGGCGCGGTCGAACTTGTCGAACTGCGCTTCGTCTTTCACGAGCGAGGTTCGCGCCAGGTAGTAAAAATCGTCGACCGAGTTTTCGATCACGCCGCTTTGGATGGCTTCCAGCAGCGTCAGGTACTCCTTGACCGAGACCTTCAGCTTGGCGGCGCGCAACGTGTAGAAGAAATTGATGAGCATGATGAGGGGCCCAGGCTTGCCTGGTTCGAAAAGTGTATCCGCTGCGCTGGCCTGGCGCGGCCGGACGAAAGTGACATTCGCGCCAACATGCAGTTGCCGATCTGCACGACCGCGGCAACTACGGGCGTGCGAGCCGATAGCGGTTGCTGCGTGCCGGCGATTGCGCGATTTGCGCCTGTCCAGCCGGCTTGGCTGCGAGCGGCGAAGCCCGACCTGCGGCGAGCGGTTGGGGCGAGAGCAAACCGGTCAGGCGGGGCGCTTGTGCCGGGAATCGTGCGCGCGCAGCCAGGAGAAGAATTCGCCGTACCAGAGCTTCGAGTTGCGTGGCTTCAGGATCCAGTGGTTCTCGTCGGGGAACCATACGAGCCGCGCGTCGACGTCGCGCGCCTTGAGCGTGTTGTAGTACGCCAGGCCCTGCTGATCCGGCACGCGGTAGTCGAGCGCGCCGTGCAGCACGAGCGTGGGCGTGCGCATGGCGCCGGCGAAGGCGTGCGGGCTTTGTGCGTCGATCTTGCGCCGGTCGCTCCAGTACCAGGCACCGAACTCGCGCTCGTGCAATGTGTAGCAGTCGTCGGCGAACATGGCGGTCCAGTCGTAGCAGCCGGCGTGGCACACGTAGGCCTGGTAGCGCCCCGGCTTCACGTGGCCGTTCATCCACGCGACCATGTAGCCGCCATAACTGCCGCCGGCGGCGAACACCCTTTTTCGGTCGGCCCAGGGCCTTTTCAGCAGCCAATCGGTGCCGGCTTCGATGTCTTGCAATTCAAGGTCGCCGAAGCGGTGCGTGATGCTGTCCAGAAAGCGATAGCCGAAGCCGCTCGAGCCGTGGTAGTTGACGCACGCCACGACGTAGCCGTGCGCGGCGAACAGGTGGCTGTTCCAGCGATAGTGAAACGAGTCGCCGCTGGCCGCATGTGGCCCGCCGTGAATGCTGTGCAGGACCGGGTATTTCTTCTTCGGGTCGAAGCCGGGCGGGTAGACCAGCCACATCTGCACCGCCTCGCCGCGCGCGCCCTGCACCTGCACTTCCTCGTGCGTGCCCAGGCGCAGTTGCGCGAGCACCGCGTCATTGAAGGATTCGATGCGCTGCGGCGCAGCGCCCGCGCGCCAGGCGGTGACGCGTGCCGGGTGCTGCATCGCATCAGTCACCGTCACGGCCACGCCCGCGGCAATGTCGAAGCTCTGCACCCAGCCGCCATTCACAACGGCCGTCGCTTCGGCCCGCGCGAGGTCCCAGGCATAGAGGTGGTTGCGCCCGCGATCTTCGGCAGCGAAGAAGACGTGGTGGGCATCGGCCGACCAGCGCAGCGGCGCGCTCACGGCTCGGTCCCACGCGGCGCTGAGGACACGCCAGCGCGAGCCGCGTGTGACCAGCGCCAGCTGATCGGGCATCGTGATCTTCTTCGCCTGATGGCTGGCGACAAAGGCCACGCTCGCACCGTCCGGGCTGTAGCGCGGCGCGTCGAAGTCCCACGCCTTGTCGTGCGCGAGCCGCTCAAAGCTGGAATTGCGCAGCGTCAACTCGGCGATCGCGTGAAAGTGGTCGATGCGCTTCACCGGATTCGGGTCGTGGACGAAAGCGATGCGCTTGCCGTCGGGCGCGATGTCGAAGGTGTTCGCATCGGGTTCGGCGCGCGGCAATTCGAACTCGCTGCCCTCGAACAGGTCGCGCACGCGGCCGCTGGCCACGTCCAGCACGTGCAAGTGCGCAACCCGACCCATCGGCAGCGAATGGTCCCAATAGCGGTACTGCGTCTCGCTCGTGACGTAGGCGCTTTCCTTGCGATCTTTGAATTCCTTGTGGCGTTTCGCCTGCGCTGTGCTGCCGCGCAGTTCGGGCCAGACCCAGGCAATGAAGGCGATGCGCTTGCCGTCGGGAAACCACTTGAAGGCCTCGATGCCTGGCGCAAAGTCGCTGATGCGGCGCGCTTCGCCGCCGTCGGGTGCGATCAGGTAGAGCTGCGGCGTCTCATCCTTCTTGCCTTGTTGTTCGCGCTTTGCGACGAAGGCGACCGCGTCGCCCTGGGGCGACCAGGCGGCCTGGCCGTCTTTGTCGCCGCAGGCGGTGAGCCGGCGCGGCGCGCCGCCGAAGGTGGAGAGCAGCCACAGGTTCGTGCTGCCCTTGTTCTCTTGCATCGAATAACTCGACACCGAACACACGGCTTGCGCGCCGTCGGGCGACAGCGTGATACCGCCCACGCGCTCCAGCGCCCACAAGTCGTCGACCGTGATCGAGCGTTTCTTTTCGGCCATGTCGCGAGCCCTTCAGTCGACGAATCAGCGCGGCTTGTCGAGCTGCCAGCGCAGGTGGGTTTGCACGGCGGGCCATTCATCGGCCGTGATGCTGTAGACGACGGTGTCGCGCAAAGTGCCGTTCGCTGCGCGCTGGTGGTTGCGCAAAATGCCGTCGAGCTGTGCGCCCAGGCGCTCGATGCCGCGACGGCTCTGCGTGTTGAAGCGGTGCGTGCGGAACTCGACGGCGATGCACTCCAGCGCGTCGAACGCATTGCCGAGCAGCAGCAACTTGCACTCGGTGTTGAGCAGCGTGCGCTGCACGCGTTTCGCGTACCACGTGCTGCCGATCTCGACGCGCTTGTTTGCCGCATCGATGTTCATGTAAGTCGTCATGCCCACCGGGGTCCCTGCGGCGTCGAGCACGGTGAAGGGCAGCATCGAGCCCGTCGTTTGCAGACCCAAGCGACGCGCGATTTCCCCAGCCATCGTTTCCGGCGACGGCACCGCCGTGTACCAGAGCCTCCAGAGTTCGCCGTCGCGGACTGCATCGGAAAGCGCCGCGGCGTGTTCCGCGGCCAGCGGAACCAGCCGCGCGTATTTGCCGCTGAGCGTGATGGGTTCCGGCCAGCCCATGCGCGGCTATCGGTTATGACGCTGCATGAACACCAGCTTCTCGAACAGCGACACGTCCTGCTCGTTCTTCAGCAGCGCGCCCACCAGCGGCGGAATCGCCACCTTGTCGTCTTTGCTTTGCAGCACTTCCAGGGGAATGTCTTCGGCGACGAGCAGTTTCAGCCAGTCCAGCAGCTCGCTCGTCGAGGGCTTCTTCTTCAAGCCTGGCAAATTGCGCACGTCGTAAAAATTCTTCAGCGCAGCGCCGAGCAGCTCTTTCTTCAAATTCGGAAAGTGCACGTCGACAATGGCCTGCATCGTCTGCGC
>JBEBHW010000457.1:0-3768 GCA_040081145.1 Burkholderiaceae bacterium | reverse complement strand
CAGAAGAACCCCGCGTCCTCGAGCGCGTGCAGCGCCACCGACTTGCCCGAACCGGAAATTCCCGTGACCAGGACCACTTCGCGCGGCGCCGTGAGCGGCGCGCTGTCGTCGCGCGAATCGTCGTGCGCGCTGCTCATTTGCGTGTCGACAGTGAGAGAGTCATGGGCGGCCTCGCTTTTGCGCCGGGGGCACCGGGGTGGCAGACCCGGCGAGCATTTCCTGCGCGTGCGCCAGGCTCGTTCCGGAGAGTTTTTCGCCGCCGAGCATGCGCGCCACTTCCGCCACACGCGCCTCGCCGGTGACGGGCTCGACGCTGCTGCGCACGCCGCCGCCCACTGCCCGCTTGGAAACGACGAAGTGGTGATCGGCGCACGCCGCCACCTGGGGCAGGTGGGTCACGGCGAGCACCTGCCGGTCGCGCCCGAGCTGCTTCATCAGGCGCCCCACCGTCTCGGCCACGGCACCGCCCACGCCGGCGTCGATTTCGTCGAAGATCAAGGTTCCGGCCTCGCCCAGTTGACTCGTCGTCACCGCCACGCTCAAGGCGATGCGCGACAACTCGCCGCCCGAGGCGACCTTGGCGAGCAACTTGGGTGCCGTGCCCGCGTGGCCGCTGACGAGCAGCTCGGCAGCTTCCAGGCCGTAAGACTGCGGCACCGCCGCGTCGCTGAAGCCGACCTCGAAGCGCCCGCCCTTCATGCCGAGTTGCTGCAAGGCCTTGGTCACGGCGTGCGCCAGGCGCGGCGCCGCTTCGCGCCGGGCTGCGGACACGCCGCGCGCGTGCACGTCGTACGCGCCCTGAGCGTCTGCCACGGCACGCGCCAAGCGGTCGACGTCGCTGGCAGCTTCCAGGGCGCTCAATTCATTCTTCCACTGCACGAGCAGCGCAGGCAACTCATCGGGTGGGCGGCGAAAACGCCGCGCCAGGCCGATCCAGCTGGCGAGGCGTTCATCCAGCGCCTGCAGGCGTTGCGGTTCGAGGTCGGTGTGGTTCAGGTAAGCGCCGAGCGTTCGCGCCGCGTCTTCGAGTTGCACCTGGGCGCTGCGCAACACGTCGATCACTTCCGTCAGTTGGGCATCGAAGGCGGCCACGTTCGTCAACGCGTCGATCGCACGACCCGTCGCGCCGGCCGCGTTGTCGTCGGCTTCGGAGATGAGATCGAGCGCGCCGCGCACTGCGGCGAGCAAGGACTGCGCGTTCGACAATTTCTTGTGTTCCGCCTCGAGCTCGCTCCACTCGCCCGCCTCCGGACGCAGCTTGTCAAGCTCGCCGATCTGCCAAGCGAGCCGCTCGCGTTCGCGCTCGAGTTCAGCCTGTTTGCCGCGCGCCGCCTCCAGGGTTTCGGCGGCCGCGCGCCACGCGCTCCACGCCAACGCCAGCGGCTGCACATCGATGCCGGCGTAGGCGTCGAGCAAAGCACGCACCGCGACGCCGCGCGTCAGGCTTTGCCACGCGTGCTGGCCATGAATGTCGACAAGCCGATCCGCAGCCTCGCGCAGCTGCGCCAGCGTGGCACTGCTGCCGTTGACCCAAGCGCGGCTCTTGCCCTGGGCATCGATGGTGCGGCGCAGAAGCAAGGTCTCGGGGGCTTCGAAGCCGGCTTCATCGAGCCAGGCGCGCATGCCCTTGGGCGTATCGAATTCGGCGCTGATGTCGCATCGTGCCGCGCCTTCGCGAACCACACCCGCCTCGCCCCTGCTGCCCAGCGCGAGTTGCAGCGCGTCGATCAGGATCGACTTGCCCGCTCCGGTTTCGCCCGTCAATACCGAAAAGCCGCCGTCGAATTCGACTTCGAGCGAATGCACGATGACAAAGTCGCGAAGCGACAGGCGGCGCAGCATCTCAAGCCCCTCCGGCGTTCCAGCGCAACTTGCGCCGCAACGTCGCGTAGTAACTCCAGCCGCGCGGGTGCAGGAAGCGCACCTGGTCGCTGGAGCGGCGCACGGTGACCCGGTCGCCGTGCAACAGGCCGGTCATCGCCTGCATGTCGAAACTCACGCTCGCGTCGCGCCCGGCGACGATTTCGATGCCGATTTCCACCGTGTCGGGCAAGACGATCGTGCGGTTCGACAAGTCGTGCGAGGCAATCGGCACCAGCACCCAGGCCGCAACGCCGGGGTGCAGGATGGGCCCGCCGGCGGACATCGCGTACGCCGTCGACCCGGTGGGCGAACCGACGATCAAGCCGTCGGCGCGGAAATTCGCGACGAACTCCGATCCGATGTCGACCTTCAACTCGACCATGCTCGACGTGGCACCGCGGCTCACGACCACGTCGTTCAACGCGAACGCCTCGAACACGACGCGACCGTCGCGCCACACGCTGCCCTCGAGCATCGTGCGGCGTTCTTCCTCGTACTCGCCCGCGAGAATCGGCGCGAGCGCTTGCGCATAGTGCTCGGCGGCGATGTCGGTGATGAAGCCCAGCCGCCCCTGGTTGATTCCCACGAGCGGCGTGCCGTGGCGCGCCAGTTGGCGCGCGATGCCCAGCATCGTTCCGTCACCGCCCACGACGACGGCGAGGTCGCACTGACGCCCCAGTTCCTCGGGGCTCAGCGCGCCGTGACCGACGATTCCGGTGCTCTGCGCCGTCTGCTTTTCCAGCGAGACCTCGAGGCCCTGGCGCAGCAGGAAGTTGGCGATCTCTTCCAGGTTCCCACCTGGCCCTTGCCCAAGCTGGCCGGACAAGTACTTGCCCACGAGCGCAGCGTGACGGAAGCGGGACGGCATGCGCGGAATTACACCACAGGGCCCGCCGCACACCGCAGCGCAAAAGTCACGCGCCTACAATGAAAACCATGCTCGACGAACGCGCCAAAACACTGCTCAAGGCGCTGGTGGAACGCTACATCGCCGACGGCCAACCCGTGGGCTCGCGCACCTTGTCGCGCGCCAGCGGCCTGGAACTCTCGCCGGCAACAATCCGCAACGTCATGTCAGACCTGGAAGACCTGGGCCTGATCGCGAGCCCGCACACGAGCGCCGGGCGCGTCCCGACCGCGCGTGGCTACCGGCTCTTCGTCGACACCATGCTCACAGTCCAAGGGCTTCAATTGACCGGCAATGCAGCCTTGGAGCCGCAACTCGCGCACGACCAACCGCAGCGCGTCATCGTCAACGCCGCGCAGTTGTTGTCGAGCCTGTCGAGTTTCGTCGGCGTGATCACCGCGCCGCGCAAGGCGAGCGTGTTCCACCACATCGAGTTCATGCGCCTGTCGGAGCGGCGTGTGCTGGTCATCCTCGTCGCGCCCGACGGCGACGTGCAAAACCGCGTCATCTTCACTGCCGCCGATTACACACAAGCGCAGTTGATCGAAGCGAGCAACTACCTGACGGCGCACTACTCCGGCCGCACCATCGAAGAGGTGCGCGAACGGCTGAAAACCGAAGTCGACGCGCTGCGCAGCGAAATCGCCGCGCTCATGCAGGCGGCAGTGCAAGCCGGCAGCGATGCGATTGCCGACAGCCAGGAGCAGGTCGTGATCTCCGGAGAGCGCAACCTACTCGCCGTGCAGGATTTTTCCAGCGACATGGGGAGCCTGCGCAAGCTGTTCGACATGTTCGAACAGAAGACACAACTCATGCGCCTGCTCGAAGTGAGCAGCCGCGCCGACGGCGTACGCATCTACATCGGCGGCGAAAGCAAGATCGTGCCTTTCGAAGAACTTTCCGTCGTGTCGGCGCCGTACGAAGTCGACGGCAAGGTCGTCGGCACGCTCGGCGTGATCGGCCCCACGCGAATGGCCTACGACCGCATGATCCAGATC
>JBEBHW010000456.1:0-3769 GCA_040081145.1 Burkholderiaceae bacterium | reverse complement strand
GGCTCTGCGCACCGGCGCGCAGAGCCTTCCTGACGCCGCGCCGAGTGCCGCCGCCACCGCCGCGGTGCCCGCCGCCCTATCGAATGCGCCGTTGACCGCGCTCAAAGACAAGGTGAGCTACGCCACCGGCGTCATGACGGCGCGTCAACTCACCAAGAACGACGTGGCGTTTGACCTCGACCTGATGATCCAGGGCCTGAAGGACGGCATCGCCGACGGCCAGATCCGCATGAGCGAAAAGGAACTCAAGGTCGTGCTGCAGTCGATGTCGGCTGACATCCAGCGCAAGCTCTCCAACGAACGCAAGGTGCAGGCCAGCGTGAATCGTGAGCACGGCCTGGCGTTCCAGGAAGACTACAAGAAGAAGGCGGGCGTGAACGTGCTGCCGGGCAACCTGATGTACCGCGTGATCAAGGAAGGCAACGGCGACCGGCCGAGCGAACTGGGCAAGGTGGTCGTGCGCTACCAGGGCAAGAAGGTTGACGGGACCGAGTTCGACGCCACACCCGAAGGCAAGACGGCGACGATCCAGCTGTCCGAAGTCATCACCGGTTGGAAAGAGGCGCTCAAGCGCATGCCCGCGGGTTCGACCTGGGAAATCGTCGTTCCACCGACCTTGGCGTATGCGGCGCGCGGCGCCGGCAGCGTCGGGCCGAATGAGACGCTGGTGTTCAACGTCGAGCTCGTCGCCGTCGTTCAGTAAGGGCTTGGTCATGCAGCGCAACCGTCACGCCGCGCAGGCCCGCAAGCCGGAAACGCCCGGTGCCGGCGCCCGGGGCGCGTTCGCGCGGGCGTGGCTCGGCGCACTGACCCTGGGTGCGGCGTTGGGCAGCTGGCCCGGCGCTGCGACTGCGCAGGTGCAGTTGGCAACGGCAACGGCAACGGCAACGGCAACGGCGGCGCCACCGGTCTCGGCGAACGCTTTCTATCGCCAGGAGCGCCAGCGCGTGTCGGCGCGCGTTTGGCGCAATGACGACGCGCTGGCCGCCGACGCGGTCCTGGAGGCGCCGCGTTTCGTGCGCGACCTCGAGCTCATCGCCCAGGGCAGGCGCCTCTATCTCGACGGCGTGCGCGCCGACGGTCAATCCCTGGTGGGGGCACGGCTCGACGGGCAGATGCGCGTCAGCGGCGCCGCCGCGGCGTGTGCGCTATGCCATCGCCGCAGTGGCCTCGGCACGGTGGAGGGTACGAACCAGATTTCGCCGATCACCGGGCGCTATCTGTTCGACCAGGACCGGCGCGCCATCGTCAACATGAACCTGCGTGCGCGCAAGAGCTTCAACCAGCGCCACGAGCCCTATGACCTCGACACGCTGGCGCAGGCGCTGCGCAATGGCCGTCACGAAAGCGGCCGCGACCTCGACCTGCTGATGCCGCGCTACATTCTCAGCGACACCGAGGTGCGCGCCGTTGCCAGCTACCTGCGCACACTCTCGAACACCTGGTCGCCTGGCGTGACCGACAAGGTGGTGCGGATTGCCACGGTCATTACGCCGGACGTCGAGCCGCAGCGCAAGCGCATCTTCCTGGACACCGTGAAGGCCATCGTCGCGCAAAAAAACGGCAACATCGTGCACGGCCAGCGCAACATGTCCAGCGGCGCCGAGATGGTGCTGCAGACGGATCGCCGCTGGGACCTGTCGGTCTGGGAACTGCAAGGCTCACCGTCCACCTGGGGCGCGCAGCTCGAGCGCTTCTACGCCGATGCGCCGGTGTTCGCGATCGCCTCCGGCCTGGGCGCCGGTCACTGGGAGCCCGTGCACCGTTTCTGCGAGCAGCAGGCGGTGCCGTGCTGGTTCCCGAGCGTCGCGGCAGTGCCACGCGCCCGCGCGAACGACTACTACAGCGTCTACTTCTCGCGCGGCGTGGGGCTCGAAGCCGACGTGCTGGCGCAGCGCCTTGAATCTTCGGCCGATCAGCGCCCGCGTCGCAGCTTGCTGCAGGTATATGCCGATGCGGGGGTTGCAGACAGCGCCGTGGCGGTGCTGCGCGAGCGCCTCGCCGACAACCCCATCGAGGCCAGCGAGTTCAAGCTCGGCAGCGACAGCGCAGCGCTGGCCCGCCAGCTTGCCTCTCTGGGAGAGGGTGACACCGTGGTCTTCTGGCTGACACCGGCTCAGCTGAAGGCGATTGAGGGCCTGCCGCTGCCCAAGGCGACGCCCTTCTTCTCGGCCAGCCTGGGCGGCGGCGACCGGCTCGCACTGAATGCACAGTGGCGCGCCGCGGCACACGTGATCTACCCCTATCAGTTGCCCGAGCTGCGCCAGCGCGGCCTGACCTACTTCAAGGAATGGCTGCGCATCCGCAATCTGCCGCTGCAGGACGAATTGCTGCAGTCGGAGGTCTATTTCGCGCTGAGCTACTTCAACGACACGCTCGTCGACATGCTCGACAACGTGCACCGGGACTACCTGCTCGAACGCGGCGAGAACATGCTCAGCCTTCGCGAGGCGGCGAAAGCCGAAGACGAAGCGCGCGAACTCTCGCTGCCGAAAACAAACCTGATCGATCGCGACACCAAGCCGCTGCGTGTCATGGCAGAGCGCCGGATGATTCCGCGAGCGGTGCCTCGACCCGCCCCGAACGAGGGGTCGGCAGCGCCGCGTGGCGTGGGGC
Source organism: Burkholderiaceae bacterium (assembly GCA_040081145.1). GTDB lineage: Bacteria > Pseudomonadota > Gammaproteobacteria > Burkholderiales > Burkholderiaceae_C > JAEMQF01. The sequence continues at coordinate 1,153 of JBEBHW010000456.1, read as the reverse complement.
CGCTGGCGTTGACCGGCGGCGCCGCCGCGCCAAGCCTAGAGGCCATCGACGAGGTCGATCGGCTGACGGCGTCGCAGGCTGCGCCGCGCCTGCCTGCGCCCGCGGTCGCCGAATCCCGCAGCAGCAGCCCCCCTGAAAGCACCAACGCCTACCCGCGCTTGAGCCTCGGCCAGTTCCAGCGCCACGCGAGCAAGGGCGCCTACATCGTTCGCCTTGTCGGTGACGCACACGACCAACCCAGCGCCGCGACGGATTGGATCGTTCCATGAACCCGCAGCCACTCGCCCCCTGGGCGCGAATTCCGGACTCCCCTCATGAGTAACCGCCCCTGCATTGCACTGGCGCACTGCGCCGCCGGTATGCCCGCGATCGCCATGGCTGCGCGCGCGCTCCTGAGCGTTGCCGCTCTGGCGCTGGGCGGCCTGGCCAGCGCCGCCGACCCACACGCCGGGCATGCGGCGGCGCCTGGCCAATCGCGCAGCGTGCAGGAGGTCGTATTGCCCACGGTCAAGGTGATGCGTGCCGACGGCAAACGCATGCTTCTGGCTGAGGCGATCGACGACGGCCGCCCGGTCGTGCTCAACTTCATCTACACCTCGTGCAATGCGATCTGTCCGGTCACCAGCCAGGTGTTCGTCGAACTTCGCGAGCGCCTGGGCACCGAGCGCGACAAGGTCAACATGGTGTCGATTTCGATCGACCCCGAGCAGGACACGCCACGCAAGCTCACCGAATACGCTGCACGTTTCGGCAGCGCCGGCGCTTGGCCGCACTACACGAGCAGCAGCGCGGACGCGATTCTGATTCAGCGCGCCTTCGGCGCGTGGCGCGGCGACAAGATGAACCATCAGCCGACCACCTACATGCGCGCCGCTCCAGGCAAACCCTGGGTCAGGCTGGACGGCTTCTTCGGGCCGGCGGCGCTGGTCGGCGAATACATGAAGACAACGCTGGCGCCGGGCATGGACGCTTGCTCCGAGCCCGGCAAGAACGGTTCGACCGCTTCCCCAACCGCCGGCACGCGCGCCGGCATCACCATGAAATCCAAATCATGAACAAGACCTTCCTCGCTCTCGCCTGTCTGACCTTTCCGATCGCTGCGTTGTCGGCCGACGCCAAGCACCCACCCAAGCTTCCCGCCGCCGCGGCAAGC
>JBEBHW010000455.1:0-3770 GCA_040081145.1 Burkholderiaceae bacterium | reverse complement strand
CGCCAGGTCGTGCCGGTCGTTGAGCATGTTGATGACGAACGAGCGGTCGATCTTGAGCATGTCCAGCGGCAGGCGCTTCAGGTAGGTCAGGGTCGAATAGCCCGTGCCGAAGTCGTCGAGCGCAAAACGCACGCCCAGCGCCCGACATTCCTGCATCAGGTTGCACGTGAAATCCACGTCGGCCAGCGCGGTGGTTTCGAGGATTTCAAGGACGAGCCGGTCCGCCACCGGCGTTGTCTGCTGCGCCAGCAACATCGCCAAGTGGCTCGCGAACATGGGTTCCTGAAGGTGCCGCGCAGACACGTTGATGCTCACCGTCAGGTCCAAACCCATGTGCTGCCACTGGGCGAGCTGTTCGATGCCGCGCTGCAGAACCCAGTTGCCCACGCTCACGCCCAAGCCGGTATGTTCGATCAGCGGCAAGAACTGGCCGGGCAGGAGCATGCCTTGCTCAGGATGATTCCAGCGCAGCAGCGCTTCGACACCGACAACGCGCCCGTCTCGCATGTCGACCTTCGGTTGAAAGTACAGACAAAACTCCTGCGCATCCAGGGCGTCCTGGACCCGACCCAGGGCGACGAAGCGCGCCTCGGTGCGGCGGTCGTGTTCCGCGTCGAAGAACTGGTAGCCGTTGCGTCCCGCCTGTTTGGCGCCGTACATCGCATGATCGGCGTGGCGCAGCAAGGTCTCGGCGTCTGCCTGGTCCAGCGGGTAGACGGTGGCGCCGATGCTGGCCGTGATGAACACCGGCGCCTCGCTCGCATCCAGAGCAAACGGCAAGTGCACTTGACGCAGCATGCGTTCCACCGCCTGGCGGCTTTCCTCCAGCGTGGCGCTGCGCAGCAGCAGCACGAACTCGTCGCCGCCGATTCGCGCGACGAGATCGTCGCCGTTGGCACGGGTGCGCAGTGACCGACGCAGGCGATCGGCCAGCTTCACCAGGAGCTGGTCGCCGGCGTGGTGGCCGAATTGGTCGTTCACCGGTTTGAAGTAGTCGAGGTCGAGGAAGCACACCGTGAGCAAGGTGCCCTCGCGCTCGCAGGCGGCCATCGCCTGCGTGAGGATTTGCGTCAGACGGACGCGGTTGGGCAGGCCGGTGAGTTCGTCGAAATGAGCCTGGCGGCGCAACTGCTCGATTTGCTGCCTAACCAGCGTGATGTCGGACACCGCCAGCACATGGTGCTGCACTTGGCCCGCGGGATTGCGAACCAGGCGGGCCGACACTTGCAGCGTGCACGGCTCGCCGTTGTTGCGGCGGTGCAGGATCTCGCCATGCCAAGCGTCGCCGGCCTGCAGGCTGGCGAGGATCGTCGGGTGGCGCTCGTCTTCGGGCGCATCATGACGTGCCTGCCGGAGCAAAGTGGGCACCGTGCCCAGCGTTTCGGCACGTGAGCAGCCCATGAACTCGCAGTACACCGGATTGACCTCAACGACTCGATGCGCCGCATCCGTGACGATCAGCCCTTCGTGCAACTGCTCGAACAGGTGTCGCGCCAGATTCTCCCGGTCCTGCGCTGACAGCTTGTCGCTGAGGTCGGTGGCGGTGCACTTGAGGGTGAGCGGACGGCCGAGAAAACTGCGCGACGCGACGACGGCGTTGAGTTCCAAAGGCAGCCACTGATTGTCGCTGCGCAGCATCCGGGCGTCGATGCGGCAGCTCGCCGATTCGGAACGGAGCAGTGTCTCGAAACCGTGGCGTACCGGCGCCAGGTCCAGCGGGTGGATGAGGCTCCAGAAAGCGTCAATCGACCCGGGAAACGTATGCGCCTCGATCCCCAGAATTTGCAGCCAGCGCGGCGACAAGCGGAGCGCACCGCTGCGCAATGCCCAAGTCGCGAGCCCCAGCCCGGATGCTGCCAGGACGGCGTTCCAAGCGGATCCGTGCTGCGTCAGTCGCAGCAGCGACTTCCAGGCGCGCCGCGGCGCTAGAGCGCCCAGGCGGTGCCAGCCGAGCGCTGCGGTCGGAACACCAGGCGCCGCCGATGCGTGGTTCATTCGGGCTTCTGGCACGGGCGGATGAAAAAATGTGGGCACCGATTTCGACTGTACGAGAAATCGCTATGCGGCCTCGCGATTTACTTCGCCTCCCCCTTGGCCGAGGGGGAGGAAATTCCCCAGCAAGCCCCTGGACAACGCACTCTCGAAGCGCTGAAGTCCCCCGCCCGAAAGGACTGTGCAGTCGGGTCAGACGGCAAATTCGTCGATTTTTCTCCCGGAGGCGAGTGCCGCCTTGAGCCAGTTGGGTCGCAGCCCGCGCCCGCTCCACGTGTCGCCGGTCGCGGCGTTCCGGTATTTGACCGCCACTTTCCCACCCGACCGCACGCTGCTTTTGGCGGCGCTCTTCGCGCTCAGGTCAGACGCGGTCAAGCCATATTCGAGCATCAATGCTCGTATTTTCGCAATGGCTTCGGCGCGGGCTTGTTTCTTGGTATTTTCAATCTCCTTGTCGAGTGCCTCTTTTTGCGCGAGAAGTTCCTTGAGCGATGCCATGATCCGACCCTTTGTATATTTAGACTAGAAGCCCCACCAAGGGCAAATGGATTCTAAACAAACGAAAGATTCGCCGCAATGAATTTCAAGGCACTGATCTGAGCAGTTTATTTGTAACCGACGCGGTCAAGCATCTGCTGTATTTTGATCTGGTTCATTCCGATCACCGACACAGGAACCGGGTCCGACATAAAGGTGCCGAAGGCGTTGAGTGCCGGATTCGAGCTTTGTATCTTGACAACCGGCCACTCGTTATTTCCATCGGCGAAGTAAAGCTGGGCGGCGTCGCTTACCAGATACTCAAGGAACTTAAGCGCAGCCTCCCGGTGCGGCGCTGATTTCGCAATCGCCGCGCCGGCCACATTGACATGCGTGCCCGAGCCGGCCTGGTTCGGGAAGATTACGCCAACGCTTTCCACGGCGGCACGGTCTGCGGCTTTGACCGAACGCATGAGCCGCGCGAGGTAGTAGGTGTTGGTCAATGCAATCTGGCACTCGCCGCTGGCCACCGCCATGATCTGGTCGGTATCGCCGCCCTTGGGCGGCCGCGCCATATTCGAGACCAAGCCGGCGAGCCAAACTTCGGTGGCGGCGGGGCCGAGCTGCTCCAGGACGGCGCCGAACAGCGACAGGTTGTACGGGTGCGAACCCGAACGTGTGCAGAGTTTGCCCTTGTGTTTCGGGTCGGCGAGTTTCTCGTAGGTGTCGACGTCGGCTGCTCGAACCGATTTTTTGTCATAAACAATCACTCGGGCACGCGTGGACAGACCAAACCAGGACGCGCCTGCCGCCGAATCCTTGCCGCGCAAATGCCCCGGGACGCGAGACTCCAACATGGCGGAACGAACCGGTTGAAACAGACCGTCGACTTCGGCGCGCCAAAGCCGAGCGGCGTCGACCAGCAGAATCACGTCAGCCGGGCTGGAACTGCCTTCGCTGCGAAGCCTGGCCAGGATACCTGCGTCGTCGGCGTCGACGCGGTTGATGCGGATTCCCGTGGCGCGTGTGAAACCGCTGTAAAGCGCTTCGTCAGTCTGGTAGTGGCGCGCTGAATACAGGTTGAGTTCCTGCGAGGTCGCGCCGAGGCTGACAAGAAAGCCCCCCAGCACAACGAGCAGTGAATTGAGTCGGCGACGCATGTAAACCTCCGGCGCGCGGGTTGGTGAGTGCCGGGATCATACATGCAAATGCGAATCGTTCGCAATAACTACCGTCGCGTGATCAAGCGGGCGGCGGGACGTAGCCGGCGGGCTTGTCCCCACCTTCGTCGAACAGGAACA
>JBEBHW010000454.1:0-3772 GCA_040081145.1 Burkholderiaceae bacterium | reverse complement strand
CCAGCCGCGCCGCACCGATGGAATACACCGGCCTGGTCTGGGCCGCGGGCCTGGGTTATGCGCTGTTCGGCGAAATCCCCACCGCCTACAGCCTGGCCAGCGCCGCGCTGATCGTCGCGGGGTCGTTGCTGCTGTTGCGCAGGTAGGGCGGGAGCCTTCGCTTGGCGATGCAAATCCCTGCGCGGATGCTGTTCAAGGAGGGGACGTCGGCGCCGGCGACTTTGCGTACCCCCGGCTCGCCTCGACGATGGTCACTATCAGACTGACTGCAGTCAGCTAAAGCCTTGTTCACCCAACGACAGCTTGATCGAGGACCAATCGTTCCACACGCGCGTGAGACTTCGCGCGACACTTCAGCCCCTTGACGACATGTTGTGCGACGGTCGCCGAGCGGACCGACCAAAGTACGGTAGCTACCGACGGGAGGAAAGTCCATGCACTACGAAACTCTTGAAGATGTCCTAGCGAGCTTGGCGAAACGCAAGGCGCACCTGCTGATCGGTAACGGCTTCAGCATGGCGTACGACAGCTCAATCTTCTCGTACAACGCTTTATTTGACTTTGTCGCGAGCCTGAAGGACCCTCTACTGGCCGGAGTGCTGGGTGCGATGAAGACCAAGAACTTTGAACTGATGATGGAGCAGCTAGATGCCTTTTCTGTTCTCCTCGACGTCCTTGGAGGCGACGCGACCCTCAAAGCCAAAGTTGAGGCCGTCCACGACGGCCTACGAAAGAGCCTGATCGATGCAATCAAGTCGCTACACCCAGAGCACGTATTCAAGATCCCTGACGAGAAGAGTGCCGCGTGTGCCAAGTTCGTGAACCGGTTTCTTGAGACCGGCGGATCGATCTTCACGTCTAACTATGACCTTCTCCTCTACTGGGTGCTGATGCGCCAGGGCATTCCCAGCGCCTGCGACGGCTTTGGCCGCGAGCTTCTCAACCCAGTAGAGGTTGAAAACAGTAACGCGGATCAGGAATGGTCTGAGTTGCGCTGGGGACCGAACCGGTCGAAGCAAATCGTCTTCTATGTTCACGGCTCCCTGCCGCTCTTTGACACGGGGACCGAGGTCGAGAAAGAACAGTATGACGAGGCCGGCTATCTGCTCGAAAACATCCGCGCTCGCATTGAAACCAACGACTACCCAGTCTTCGTTACCGCGGGCACCGGGGAAGAGAAATTGGCTCAGATTCGGGCCAACCCCTACCTTGCCGACTGCTATGAGAACCTCAGCAGTGTCGACGGCTCGATCATCACTTTCGGGTTTGCGTTCGGCGACAGTGACCTGCACGTTGTAGAGGCCCTGAATCGCGCAGCCCACTTTCCGTCCAAGGATGTCCCGAAGCTCTGGAGCGTCTACATTGGTGTCTTCTCGCAAGCAGACATGGAACGTGCTGCCGAACTAGAGAAGTTGCTGCACGCAAAGGTAAACACGTACAACGCGAAGACGGCCACGATCTGGGGATAGGCCTTGCCTACTTGCGGAGCCCCGCGCGGCCCTGGGGCTTGCTTGGGCTTTGCGTTTAGACGCTAGCCATCGCCCCCCGCGAACAGCCCCTTCGCATCGTCGGCCCGGTGCTGCTCATCGGCCTGCTCGCCACCGGCGGCCTGATGGCCATCACCTGGGCCTTCACCCACATCGAAGCCAGCCGCGCCGCACCGATGGAATACACCGGCCTGGTCTGGGCCGCGGGCCTGGGCTATGCGCTGTTCGGCGAAATTCCCACCGCCTACAGCCTGGCCTGCGCCGCGCTGATCGTGGCGGGGTCGTTGCTGCTGTTGCGCAGGTGAGCGAGAGGCTTCGCGCGGCGAACCATGAAGGCCGGTGCCGGAGAAGAGAGACTGCGGATCGAGCGCAATGAGGGGCAGGTCGGCGTTCCGTTGGCACGCGGCCCCGCCCGGACATGCGCGGCCCTGAACTCGTCGCCCCGCAGCGGCCGGTCGTGTCCGTACCAGGATCCCCGTGGACATACTTGGGCCGCTCCGGCGCCAAGAATTCACAACGTGGACTCATGGCAAAGGCTTGAGCCCCAGCTCATTCAGGAAGCTGTTGTGCTTCGTCTTCGCCGCCGTGATGGCCCGCTCCACTTCGACCAACTCGGCATGCACCACATCCAGGTCGATCTCCGCCTCACCCACGGCCGTGCTGACGTACCGTGAGATGTTGAGATTGAAGTCGTTCTTCTCGATCTCTTCCATCGCCACCCGACGGGCATACCTGGGTTCTTCCTTTCGGAACTGGTAGGTGTTGATGATCTTGGCGATGTGCTCGTCGGTCAGCTGGTTCTGGCGCTTGCCCTTGACGAAGTGCTCCGCTGCGTTGATGAAGAGCACGTCGTCCGGCTTCTTGCACTTCTTGAGCACCAGGATGCACACCGGAATGCCGGTGGAATAGAACAGGTTGGACGGCAGGCCGATCACCGTGTCGATGTGCCCGTCCTTCAGCAGCTTTGTGCGGATGATCGCCTCCGCACCGCCCCGGAACAGCACCCCGTGCGGCAGGATGATGGCCATCACCCCTTCGTCCTTCAGGAAGTGGAAGCCGTGCAGCAGAAAGGCAAAGTCCGCCGCCGACTTCGGCGCCAGGCCATGATTCTTGAAGCGCACGTCGTCCCCCAGCGCGTCGCCGTTCTCCCAGCGGTAGCTGAAGGGCGGGTTGGCCACGACGGCGTCGAACGCCGGCTTCTTGGCAGGGTTCAGTTCGCGCAGCATCTCCCAGTCGTTGGTCAGCGTGTCGCCGTGGAAGATTTCGAACTCGGTGTCCTTCACCCCGTGCAGCAGCATGTTCATGCGCGCCAGGTTGTAGGTGGTGATGTTCTTTTCCTGCCCGTAAATCTTGCCGATGCCATGCAGCCCCATGCGCTTGCGCACGTTCAGCAGCAGCGAGCCCGAGCCGCAGGCAAAGTCCATCACGCTTTCCAGACGTTCCTTCTTGCCCGTTGCCGGCTCCTGGCTGTCGAGCGTGACGATGGTGGAAAGAATGTCGGAAATCTGCTGCGGCGTGTAGAACTCGCCCGCCTTTTTGCCCGAGCCAGCGGCGAACTGGCCAATCAGGTATTCGTAGGCATCGCCCAGCGCGTCGATGTCGGCGGAAAAGTCGGCAAGCCCCTCGGCGATCTTTTGGATGATGGTGCACAGTTTTGCATTGCGCTCAGCGTAGCCCTTGCCCAGCTTGGTCGAAGCGAGATCGATCTCTGAGAACAGCCCCTGAAACGTGCTTTCGAACGACTCGGTTTCGATGTACTTGAAGCCATTCTGCAGCGTGCTCAACAAGTCGATGCTTTGCGCGCGGGCCAACTTGGCAATGCTGCTCCACAGGTGCTGCGGCTCAATGACGTAATGCACCTTGCGGCGCATTTGCTTCTCGAATGCGGGCACATCGCTCAAGTTGCCTTCGTACCAGCGCTGCAAGGGTGTCGAGACAGAACTGTCGATCTGCGCGGGGTAGTCCGCGCCCAGTTCCCTTTTGGCTGCTGTCTCGTAGTTGTCCGACAGGTAGCGCAGGAACAGGAACGACAGCATGTAGTCGCGGAAGTCGTCCGCGTCCATTGCCCCGCGCAGTTGGTCGGCAATCGCCCACAGGGTCTTGCCCAGTTGCTTCTGTTTTTCTTCGGTCATGGTGTTTCTGGGTCAGACGCGTTGGACACGTCCTGCTGATCTGGGTGTGCGCCAATCAAGCGCTTCTCCCGCTCGATCTCCGCAATCAGTTCGGCCTCGGTTGGCAGCACCCGCTGGTACTTGGAGGCAAAGAGCTGCTGGCTTTCCTTGATC
>JBEBHW010000453.1:0-3772 GCA_040081145.1 Burkholderiaceae bacterium | reverse complement strand
TCACTCGCCGGACGGATCGACGAACTCGGGCGCGAGGTCGGGCTGTCGCGCTCTGCGCTGCACGAACGTTTTGTCGAGCTGGCCGGCCAGCCGCCGATGCAAGACCTGACGAACTGGCGCATGCAGTGCGGTGCGCGGCTGCTGCGGGAAAGCCAGGCCACTGTCGCGACGATCGCGCAAGACGTGGGCTACGACTCGGAAGCCGCGTTCGCGCGAGCTTTCAAGCGCCTCGTCGGTCAGCCCCCTGCAGCGTGGCGACGCGCACAGCGGTGGGGGGCCTGAGAACTACATCGTCGCGCCCAGCTGCCACGGCACGAATTCGTTTTGCCCGTAGCCGTGGACTTCGCTCTTCGTTTTGATGCCCGACGCGGTTTGCAGCATCAGCTGAAAAATGCGCTCGCCGAGCTCATCGACGCTCGCGGTGCCGTCGATCACGTCGCCGCAATTGATGTCGATGTCGTCTTCCTGCTTGCGCCAGAGTTCGCTGTTGGTACTGAGCTTCAGCGACGGTGAGGGCGCGCAGCCGTAGGCCGAGCCGCGGCCGGTGGTGAAGCAGATCAGGTTCGCCCCGCCCGCCACCTGACCGGTGGCGGACACCGGGTCGTAGCCCGGCGTGTCCATGAAGACCAGGCCTTTCGCGGTGACCGGCTGCGCGTACTCATAAACGTCGACGAGGTTCGTCGTGCCGCTCTTGGCGATTGCGCCGAGCGACTTTTCGAGGATGGTCGTCAACCCGCCGGCCTTGTTGCCTGCAGAGGGGTTGTTGTCCATCTCGGCGTCGTTGCGCTCGCAGTGGCGCTCCCACCATTTGATTCGTGCGAGCAACTTGTCGGCCACCGCAGGCGACACGGCGCGGCGTGTCAACAGGTGTTCGCCGCCGTAGATCTCGGGCGTTTCCGAGAGGATCGCCGTGCCGCCGTGGCGCACGAGCCGGTCCACCGCGGCGCCCAACGCCGGGTTGGCGCTGATGCCGGAGTACCCGTCGGAGCCGCCGCATTGCAAGCCCACAGTGATGTGGCTCGCGCTGACCGGCTCGCGCTTCACCTTGTTTGCGTCTTCGAGCAGCCAGGTGATGAGCTCCACACCATGCGCCACGGTCTTGCGCGTGCCGCCGGTTTCCTGGATGTTGAAGGTGTGCAGCGCGGTGCCGGCGCTCAGGCCCTCTTGCTCCATCAAGCCCGCGATCTGATTCGTCTCGCAGCCGAGACCCACGACCAGGATCGCCGAAAAATTCGCGTGGCGCGCGTAACCGCCCAGCGTACGGCGCAGCAGTTGCAGCGGCTCGCCGTCGCTCGCCGTCGCGCAGCCACCGCCGTGCGTGAGCGCGATCACGCCGTCGACATTCGGGAATCGGGCGAGCGCCTCGGGGTGAATGTCGCGCCTGAAGTGGTCGGCGATCGCGCGCGCCACCGTCGCCGAGCAGTTCACCGACGTCAGGACGCCGACATAGTTGCGCGTCGCGATGCGGCCGTCGGCGCGGCGAATTCCCTGGAACGTCGCGGGATGGTCGACATATGCGGTCGGCAACGCGCCAACGCCCACGGCGTAGTCGCGCGCGAAGTGGCTGAACTCGAGGTTGTGGCTGTGCACATGCTGGCCCGGGGCGATTGCGCTCTTGGCGGTGCCGATGATTTGGTTGTAGCGCCGCACCGCCTCGCCCTGCGCGACCGCGCGCACGGCGACCTTGTGGCCCGGAGGAATCAGCCCGCTCACACGAACACCCTCGCCCGGCAGGACCGTGCCGCCGAGCAACTGATGGCGCGCGATCACGACGTTGTCGGCCGCGTGGATGCGGATGATGGGCGATAGCGCGGCTGCGGTCATGGGTTCGGTCGGCTCCGGCGTTCAGCGCATCGGATCAGTTGTCGATCAACGCCGCGTCCCAGGCGTGCACTTTTTGCTGTTGCTCGCCCAGGCCTTGAATGGAGAGTCGCATCGTGTCGCCCGGTTTCAGGAACACGGGCGGCTTCATTCCCAGGCCCACGCCCGGCGGCGTGCCGGTCGTGATCAGGTCGCCGGGCAACAGCGTCATGAATTCGCTGATGTAGCTCACGAGGTGGGCCACGTCGAAAATCATGGTGCGCGTGCTGCCGTTCTGGCAGCGCTTGCCGTTCACGTCCAGCCACATCGTCAGGTTCTGCGGATCGGGCACTTCGTCAGTCGTCACCATCCACGGGCCGATGGGGCCGAAGGTATCGCAGCCCTTGCCCTTGTCCCACTGGCCGCCGCGTTCGATCTGGTATTCGCGCTCCGACACGTCGTTGACGACGCAGTAACCCGCCACGTATTTCAACGCGTCCGCTTTAGACACATAGCGCGCCTTCGAGCCGATGACGATGCCCAGCTCCACTTCCCAATCGCCCTTCACCGAGCCCTTGGGCAGGACGACGGGGTCGTTGCAGCCGACGATGCAGCTCGTCGTCTTCATGAACAGCACGGGCTCCTTGGGAATCGGGTTTCCGGTTTCCGCGGCGTGGTCGGAATAGTTCAACCCCACTGCGACGAACTTGCCGCAGCCGCTCCACGGCGGCGCCAGGCGCCCGGGGTTGCTCACCACCGGCAGGCTCGTGACGTCGAGTTCACGAAGCCGCTTCAGGCTGCCGGGCGTGAGCGTCTCAGCGGTGCTGTCGGGCAACACCTCGCACCGGTCGCGCACCTTGCCCTGGGCGTCGATGAGTGCCGGTTTTTCCGCCCCTTTGGGGCCGTAGCGCATCAGCTTCATGAAATGTCAGTCCTTGGTTGATGGTGGTGAATGTTCGATTCGGTGCCCGGCTCAAAGCGCGAAGCCGCCGTCGACGAGCGGTGTCGTTCCGGTCGTGAAAGCCGACTCGTCGGAGCCGAGGTAGACGGCGAGCATCGCCACCTCCTCCGTTGTTCCGAGGCGCCCCATCGGCTGGCGCGCGATGAACGCCGCCTCCACTTGCGCGAGCGTCTGACCGCTCGCTTTCGCTTGTGCAGCGATGCGCTCGCGCAGCGACGGCGACTCGATCGTTCCCGGGCAAATCGCGTTGCAGCGAATCCCCTGCTTGATGAAGTCCGCGGCGATCGCTTTGGTCAGGCCGATCACCGCCGCCTTGGTGGTGCCGTAGACGAAGCGGTTCGGAATTCCGCGCACGCTCGACGCGCCCGAGGCCACGTTGATGATCGACGCACCGACGCGATGCTGCTCGCCGTGCGCGAGCATCGCCGGCAGCAGCGCACGGATCAGGCGATACATCGGACGCACGTTGAGATTGAACGAAAAATCCCACGCCGCTTCGTCGCACTCGAGAATCGTTCCGGCGTGCACGAAGCCTGCCGCGTTGAACAGGATTTGCACTGCGCCGAGCTCGGCCGCGAGCGAGGCAATCGCGTGCGCATCCGTCACGTCGAGGCGCCGCGTCTTCACGCCCGTCGTGCGCCCCACTTCGGCGAGCAAATCGGGGTTGACGTCGGTCGCGATGACGCGTGCGCCTTCGCGCGCAAACGCGAGCGCGGTCGCGCGGCCTATGCCTTGGCCTGCGGCGGTGACGAGGGCGGTCTTGCCGGCGAGTCGTTGGGTCATTGAGCAAGCTTTCCGATGGGAGGCATGCGGCCGCTGCGGGCCGTGGGCGTCGATTCTAGAGAAGTCGACGCGACAGGCTATGTCGCGAATCCAAACGTGCGCGGCATCCAGAGCGAGATGGCAGGGATGTAGGTCAGGATCACCAGGCTCACGAGCAGCGGCACGAGCCACGGCAGGATCGCCATCGTGGTGCGCTCGACGCTCAGCTTGGCGACGCGCGCGAGCACG
>JBEBHW010000452.1:0-3778 GCA_040081145.1 Burkholderiaceae bacterium | reverse complement strand
GCGCCACCGATCAGCAGGGCGCGGCGCGGCGGGGCCGTCATGGTTGTTGTGCCTCGAGTCTGGACAGCGCGTTCAAGTCGCCGCGCCGGGCCCGGCCCGAATCGTCCGGGCGCAGCGCGCCGCGCAGCTCGTCGTGGTCATGCACGGCCAAATGCACTGTGACCGGCATGCCGAATTCCTGGCTCGGCGCGGTGATGCTCAACACGTCGATGCTCTGGCCCTGCAGGCCGGTCGTGGTTCCCACCGCGAAGTCCACGCCCATGTTGAGCAACGTGATTTCGGCCGATTTGGGGTCGTCGCAAAACAGCTGGAGGTGCACGTCATTGTTGCGTGTCGCCGTGCCGCGCCACACCGCACCCGCCAAATGCGGGCGAAACCCGACCAGGCGCTGCATCCACTCTTTGGCGATTTTCCGCAGCGCCGCCAATTCGGCGGGCTGGGTGTCGCCACAGAACAGCGCGAGGTAAGTGCGCACCTCGTCTTCGATCGCCTGGTTGTCGGGCAGATCGGCGCTGCGCGACTTGTGCCGACCCAGGTCGCGTGCGGCGCGGCGCTTCGCCGGACCGTACTCCATTCCCTCTTCGACGATGAGTCGCGCTGCGCACGCGGCGACTTCGTTGGCAAAACCTGCAGGCATGGAGCGATTCTAGGCATGGACAGACCTTGGCCGTCACGGCAACTCAACGTCGGGCATGCGCGCCATCACGGTGCCGGCGCGGCCGAGCACGTAATCCGAGTGGGGGCGCTTCTCGAAGCGCTTGGGTGCGGGCAACAGGACGGCGAGCTGCGCCGCCTGCTGCGGAGCCAGCTGGCCCGCGTCGACATGAAAGTAGTGGCGTGCCGCAGCCTGCGCGCCGAAGATGCCTTCGCCCCACTCCACGTTGTTGAGGTAGATCTCGAGGATGCGCCGCTTGCTCAGCAAAGTCTCCAGCATGAGCGTCAGGACCAGCTCCTGCGCCTTGCGCGGCAAGGTCCTCTCGCCAGCGAGGAACAGGTTCTTCGCGAGCTGCTGGGTGATCGTCGAGCCGCCGACGAGTTTTCCGCGGGCCCGCTGGTTGCGCGCAAACGCCTGTTCCAGCGCGTCCCAGTCGACGCCGCCGTGGCGCGTGAACCCGGCGTCTTCCGACGCGATCACGGCGCGCTTCAAGTGTTCCGAGATGCGCTCGTAGTCGGTCCATTGCTGACTCCACAGAATCTTGCCTTGCGTGCGCAGGAGCCGTGCCGCTTCGGACCGCTGAAACGTCGTCGACTGCGGGTCGACCGCGCGCATCAATCCGATGCGCGCGGCAAAGGAGATCTGCAGCGCCAGCGTCGCGAGCAGCAGCAAGGCGACGAGCCGTGCGAACCGCGACCTGACCCCTCTGCTAACGTTGTGCGGCATTGAGCTGCGTCGTCTCCAGGCCCTCGTCGTGGGTGAAGCGAAACCGCGACGTGATGACGATCTGGTCGGCCTTGCCGTGCATGGCCATCGTGAACCGGCCGAACGGCGAGGCCGCCTTGACGATGGCCAGCGCGCGCAGGTCCAGCACCTTGGAGTTGGACGCACGCACGACTTCGGTGTCGACGACACGGCCTTCGGCGTCGACGGTGACGTTCATCGTCAGCTCGCCGTAGAGCTTGCGCCCCTGGTATTCGGGGAAATTTCGCGTACCGCGTTCTTCGATCTTGCGGCGCAGCGCGTCGTAGTAGATCGCATAGTCTTCTTCTTTCGTCGACGGGCTGATATAGCGCTTTTTCGGCCGCGCATTTTCCTCGTTGACGCGCTTCTCGATCTCCGCAAGCAATTGCACGAGCTGACGGCGCTTGTCTTCGTCGGCGCGCTCGTGCACCGTGCCCTGGTCGCGGCGCGGGTCGGGTGGCGCCATCAAGGCGAGTTCACGGCGCAGCTGCGCGAGCAGTTGCATTTGCGACTGCTGCAGTTGTTCGATCTGGCGCCGCGCTTCTTCGGTGCTGTCGCCCAGTTCGATGAGCGCTGAGGGCGGCAATGGCGACGTCGCGCGCCCCTTCGCCGCCTCGCCGCCGCCGGCCAGACTGGCCTGCGCGATCGCCTGAGGTTTCTCCGGGCGTTCGCCGGAACGCGAGTTGACGAGAATCACCTCGAGTGGCGTGTCCTGGAAGACGCGGTTGAACGATTCCGGATCGACGATGCGCAGCGTCAGCAACGCGGCGTGCACGCCGAGCGAACAGAGCAACGCGATGTGCAGTGTCGACAGCTTCTTCAGCATCGAAGTCTTGGCGGGCGCGGGCATCAAGCCGCGGGTGCCGGCAGCGCGGCTTGCGCACTTTCCGGATCGGGCGCGACGTCGATGGCCAAGGTCAGGGGGCCGGCTGCGTCCAGGCCTTCCTCGAGCTCGGCATCAACGGTTTCAGCGGCGGCAGTCGTTCGATCCGGCGCGTCGAGCTGCGACAGCAGGCTGGCGTGCAGATCAAGTGTCAACAAATCGCTGCCCGTGATTCTGACGCGCACCCGCGCGCCACGCGCCAGGTTCTCGCAGCCGAGCGCACGGAACACGAGTGGCCAGGCGTCGGCGCGCACGAGGCCGTCTTTGATGACCACCGCCTCCAGCTCGCTGACACCGTCTTGCGCGAGCGCCTTGAGCGTCCAGTAGCGTTCGATCGCCGACTGGAAGGCGTTGTACTCGGCGTAGGCCGAATCGAAACTCGAAATGATGGAAAACAGCGCCGCGTCCTTGGGCTTGAAGTGCGCGGCGAGCGCCGCCGTGCGGCCGTGCCGGGCGCAGGCGACGATTTGCCATTGGTTGACCAGATCGACGTAGCGGCGCAGCGGCGACGTCGCCCAACTGTATTGCGCGACGCCGATGCCGGCGTGCGGCGCGGCGCGCGTGCCCATGCGCACCTTGACGCCCGGCGCCATGCTCGCCTGGGCGCGGTAGATGCCGGGAACGCCGCACTCGTTCAACCAGCCACCCCAGGTGCTGTTCGCCAGAATCATCGCCTCGGCGACGATCAGGTCGAGCGGCGCGCCGCGTTGGCGCACGCCAATCGCCACACGTTCGTCGCCGCGCGGCTCGCGTCCCGCGTTGCCCTCCAACTTGAAGTTGTAGTCGGGCCGGTTGAAATTTTCCGGCTTGCCGCGGCGCACTTCGCGCGCCGCCTTCAAGTGGCAGGCCAGACGGAACGCAAACGCGAGTTCGGCGGCGAATCCATAGTCTGCACTCGCCGCGCCCGTCAGCGACTCCGCGGTGATCACGCGGTCCAGCTCGTCGTGGCGCAAATTTGAGGCGATGGGCACGCGCTCCAGGCGCGTTTCGCTGCTGCGCACTTGCAACGTCGCTTCGTCCAGCGTCAGGTAAAGCGACACCGCCGGGCAGTCGCGCCCTTCGATCAACGTGTACGCCTGGACCACGGCGTCGGGCAGCATCGTCAGCTTGTAGCCCGGCATGTACACCGTGCTCATTCGTTCGCGCGCGAGTTTGTCCACCGCAGAATCGGGCGCAAACGCCAGCGCCGGCGCCGCGATGTGAATCCCGAAGCTGACGGTGCCCGTGCCCAGGCCGGTCACGGACAGCGCGTCGTCGATCTCGGTTGTCATCGAATCGTCGATCGAGAAGGCGCGCACTGCGGCGAGCGGCAGGGTCTCGCGGATCGGCGGCGCCGCCAGCGTGGGCAGCTCGGTTCCCTTGGGGAAGTTCTCGAACAAAAAGCGTTTCCAGTGAAACTGGTACGGCGAGTGAATCGCGCCGGCCGCCTTCAGCAACTCCAGCGGCGCTTTTTGCGAACGCCGCGCGGCTTCGACGACGGCCTTGTATTCCGGCGC
>JBEBHW010000451.1:0-3779 GCA_040081145.1 Burkholderiaceae bacterium | reverse complement strand
GGGGCGCGAGCCGGCTCGCGCAGGCTCGAACTCCGGGTCGAGGACTTCCGAGTTCACGGCGCTGCGCGTTCTCGGCTTGAGCCGAAAGCGCTTGTGCGCCTCATACGGGAACACGTCGTGCACATAGCCGGCGAGGATGCGCTCCTTGTGGCCTTGCCAGAACGCCGCGTCGAACAGGTCGGCGTGGTGCTTCAGGAACACTTCGCGCACGGCCGGGTTGCCGAGCAGGAACGGGCCGAAAGTCTCGGGGAAGACGTCTTTGGGCCCCACCGTATACCAGACCTCGCCCGACATTTCTTCTTCTTCGTTCCTCGGCGTGGGTACTTTGCGAAAGTTGCAGTCGGTCAGGTATTCGATTTCGTCGTAGTCGTAGAACACGACTTTGCCGTGGCGCGTGACGCCGAAATTCTTCCACAGCATGTCGCCAGGGAAGATGTTGGCGCGCACCAGGTCTTTGATGGCATTGCCGTATTCGGTGACGGCGTGTTCGATCTGTTGCGGCGACGCCTCCTGCAGATAGATGTTCAGCGGAATCATGCGCCGCTCGATGTAGAGGTGGCGCAGCACGAGCGCGTCGCCGTCTTCTTCGACCAGGCTGGTGCAGAAGTGTTTCAGCTCGGCGATCAGCTCGTCGTCGAAGCGCGCGCGCGGGAACGCGACGTTGCTGTACTCCAGCGTATCGGCCATGCGGCCCACGCGGTCGTGCTGCTTCACGAGCAAGTACTTCGATTTGATGATCTCGCGCGTCGTTTCCTTTTGCGGCGGATAGAAGTCCTTGATGACCTTGAACACATACGGAAAACTCGGCAGGTCGAAGACAAGCATCACCATGCCCTTGATGCCGGGGGCGATGCGAAAGCGGTCCGTCGAGTGGCGCAGGTGCGCGAGGAAGTCGCGGTAGAAGAGGTTCTTGCCCTGTTTTTGGAGACCGATCGCGCTGTAGATTTCGCTGCGCGGTTTGCGCGGCATGAGCGAGCGCAGGAACTGCACGTAAGCCGAAGGCACTTCCATGTTGACCATGAAGTAGGCGCGCGCGAAGCTGAACACGAGCAGCAGATCGTCTTCGCCGAACAGCGCGGCGTCGATCACGAGCTTCCCGTGGGACGACGACCCCCGGACACCTTCGGCGCCGCCCTGCGCAGGGGCGTCAGCCGGGCTGCCCGGCGACGCCTGGCCATGAAGCACAGGCAAGGCGAACGGCACTTCGTCAAAGCCGTTGATGACTTTGCCGACGATGTAGGCGCCCTTGTTGCGAAAGAACATCGACGACAGCACCTGGACCTGGAAGTTGGTGCGCAGGCGAAAGTCGCCGAGTTGCGCAGCCACCGCGTTCATCACGTAATCGACGTCGCGGTCCAGGTCTTCGAAGGGGCGCTGCAATTGGAAGTGGCCGATGATCTGCAGCCAGGTGTCGCGCAACGTGTCTTTGGTCGGGTAATAGGCGCGGTAGGTCGGCAGCGACTCGGGTTCGTCGTTCTCGATGTATTCGGTCGAGACAGCGGGGCGCACAAAGATGAAATCGTTGTGGAAGTAGCTGCGGTGCAGGATCTTCGTCGTCACCGAATTGAAAAAGGTCTCTGCGAGTTCGGGCTGCGACGAATTCGTGAGCAGGCCGATGTAGTGCAGCTTGACCTGTTGCCACACATCCTTGGGCAGCGTCGACGCCTGGAATTCGCGCTGCAAACGCTCCGCAGCTTCGTCGACGCGTTTGTCGTAGAACTCGATGCGCTCGCGCTGCGCGCGCTGCTGGCCGTGCCAGTCGGCCGCTTCAAACCGGCGCTGCGCGCCGGCGCTGGCTTCGCGAAACAGCGTGTAGTGGCGGTTGAAGCCGTCCAACATCGCCTGGGCGATCTCAAAACCGCGCGCGTCGGTCAGGCGCTGCGGAAACAGCGCGCGTTCGTTCACGGGCGGCCGCCTTTGCGGATCGCGTCATAGCGCGCGGTCAATGCGCCCACGGCCAAGCCATACGCGGCGGCCAGTTCCCCGGGTTGCGACACCGTGATTTTCAAGTCGTTCAGCAAGCCGTCGCGCAGGCCGTACACCCAGCCGTGCACGACGACGCTTTGGCCGCGCTCCCAGGCGTCTTGCACGACCGTGGTTTCGCACACGTTGAACGCCTGCTCGAGCACGTTGAGTTCGCACAACGCCTGGATGCGCAGTTCCTCGTCGTCCATGCCGTCGAGAAAGGTGCGGTGCTTCTTGCGAACGTCTTGCACGTGGCGCAGCCAGTTGTCGGCCAGGCCGATGCGGCGGTTCTGCGCCGCCGCCGTGACGCCGCCGCAACCGTAGTGGCCGACGACCATGATGTGGCGCACTTGCAGCAGGTCGATCGCATACTGCATGACGGACAGCGCGTTCAAATCCGAGTGCACGACGACGTTGGCGACGTTGCGGTGCACGAACACGTCGCCCGGCAGCAGGCCGAGGATCTCGTTCGCCGGCACGCGGCTGTCGGCGCAGCCAATCCACAGGTATTGCGGCGCCTGTTGCTTCAGCAGGCTCGTGAAGAACCCCGGCGTGCGCGCCTGCGTCTGCGCGGCCCAGCGGCGGTTGCTCTCAAAAAGTTCGTCGAGCGATGTACTCATCGGCTTCAATTCAGGTGATTGCGGGTCGGCGTCACATCGTCTCCGCGAACAATTCGCGGCCGATCAACATGCGCCGGATCTCGCTCGTGCCGGCGCCGATCTCGTAAAGCTTCGCGTCGCGCCAGAGTCGTCCGAGCGGGTAGTCGTTGATGTAGCCGTTGCCGCCGAACACCTGGATGCCTTCTCCGGCCATCCACGTTGCCTTTTCGGCGCACCACAGGATCACGCTCGCGCAGTCCTTGCGCACCTGGCGCACGTGTTCGCTGCCCAGCAAATCGAGGTTCTTGCCGACGGTGTAGCAAAAGGAGCGTGCAGCTTGCAGCACGGTGTACATGTCGGCGACCTTGCCCTGGATCAACTGGAACTCGCCGATGCTCTGGCCGAACTGCTTGCGCTCGTGGGTGTAGGGGATGACGTTGTCCATGACCGCCTGCATGATGCCGATCGGCGCGGCGGCGAGCACGGCGCGCTCGTAGTCCAGGCCACTCATCAACACCCGCGCACCGCCGCCCACGCCGCCGAGCACGTTGGCTGCGGGCACTTCGACGTCTTGGAACACGAGCTCGCCGGTGCTGCTGCCGCGCATGCCGAGTTTGTCGAGCTTTTGCGCGATCGAGAAACCCTTCATGCCTTTTTCGATCAGGAACGCGGTCACGCCGCGCGCGCCCATCTGCGGATCGGTCTTCGCGTAGACGACGAGCGTGTCGGCGTCGGGCCCGTTCGTGATCCACATCTTGTGGCCGTTCAGCAGGTAGTGGCCGCCTTTGTCTTCGGCGCGCAGTTTCATGCCGATCACGTCGGACCCGGCGCCGGCTTCGCTCATCGCGAGCGCGCCCACATGCTCGCCGCTGATCAGCTTGGGCAGGTACTTCTTCTTCTGCGCGTCGCTGCCGTTGCGGTTGATCTGGTTCACGCACAGGTTGCTGTGCGCGCCGTACGACAGGCCCACCGCGGCACTGGCGCGGCTGAGCTCTTCGACGGCGACCATGTGCGCGAGGTAACCCATGCCGGCGCCGCCGAGACTTTCCGGCACGGTGATGCCGAGCACGCCGAGGTCGCCCATCTTGCGCCACAGGTCCATCGGGAACTTGTCGGTGCGGTCGATCTCGGCGGCGCGCGGCGCGATTTCGGTGCTCGCAAACGCCTGCACCGCGTCGCGCAGCGCGTCGATGTCTTCACCGAGTTGGTGGTTCA
>JBEBHW010000450.1:0-3782 GCA_040081145.1 Burkholderiaceae bacterium | reverse complement strand
GCGAGCAGAGCCGCGCCTGGACACGCGAGACGGGCGAGGTCGGTGCGCGCGTGATGCGCATCGAGCCCAGCGCTTGACGGATTGGCACATGACGATGCCGCCGCCCCTGACGATCCGCATGAGTGAGCGCGACAACGTCGCGATCGTCGCCAACGACGGCGGCTTGCCGGCCGGTACGGCGCTTCCCGGCGGGTTGCTGCTGCGCGACCGCGTGCCGCAGGGGCACAAAGTGGCGTTGACCGATATCGCTGCCGGCGCTCCCGTCTTGCGCTACGGCATTCCGATCGGTCTCGCGCTGAAGGACATCGCCGCTGGAAGCTGGATCCACGAGCGCCTGCTGAAGATGCCAGAGGCACGCAGCCTCGAAGGCCTGCCGATCGCGACGATCAAACCCGCCGCGCACGCGCCGCTCGAAGGCTATACGTTCGAGGGCTACCGCAATGCCGACGGCTCGGTGGGCACACGCAACATCCTGGCGATCACGCAGACGGTGCAGTGCGTCGCCGCGGTCACCGACTTTGCCGTGCAGCGCATCAAGGCCGAGCTGTTGCCGAAGTTCCGCAACGTCGACGACGTGATCGCGCTGGAGCACGCGTATGGCTGCGGCGTCGCCATCGACGCGCCCGACGCCGTGGTGCCGATCCGCACGCTGCGCAACATCAGCCTGAACCCGAACTTCGGCGGCGAAGTGATGGTGGTGAGCCTGGGCTGCGAGAAGCTGCAGCCCGAACGCCTCATGCCACCGGGGTCGTTCGCAATCGTCGATGAATCCAATCCAGACGCGCAACTCGACGTCGTGCGCCTGCAAGACGACGCGCACATCGGCTTCATGAGCATGGTCGAGTCGATCATGCGCCAGGCCGAGCAGCACCTGATGCGCTTGAATTCACGCCGCCGCGAGACGGTGCCGGCGAGTGAACTGGTCGTCGGCGTGCAATGCGGCGGCAGCGACGCGTTTTCCGGCGTCACGGCGAACCCGGCGGTCGGCTTTTGCACCGACCTGCTGGTGCGTGCCGGCGCCAGCGTGATGTTCTCCGAGACGACGGAAGTGCGCGACGGCATTGCCCAGCTCACGGCACGCGCCAGCACGCCGGAGGTGGCGCAAGCCATGATCCGCGAGATGGCCTGGTACGACGCCTACCTCGCGCGCGGCAGCAGCGACCGCAGCGCGAACACGACGCCGGGCAACAAGGCGGGCGGTCTGTCGAACATCGTGGAGAAGGCGATGGGTTCGATCGTCAAGTCGGGCAGCGCGCCGATCTCGGGCGTGCTCGCCCCCGGCGAAAAGCTCGAGACAAAGGGCCTGACTTACGCCGCCACCCCGGCAAGCGATTTCATCTGCGGCACGCTGCAACTCGCCGCCGGCATGAACCTGCACGTCTTCACCACCGGGCGGGGCACGCCTTACGGCCTGGCCGCGGTCCCCGTCATCAAGGTCGCGACGCGCAGCGACCTGGCGCGGCGCTGGCACGACCTGATGGACGTGAACGCCGGCACGATTGCCGACGGCACGGCGAGCATCGAAGACGTGGGTTGGGAGTTGTTCCGCTTGATGCTGGACGTGGCGAGCGGGCGCAAGAAGACCTGGGCCGAGCAGTGGAAGTTGCACAACGCGCTGGTGCTGTTCAACCCGGCGCCCATCACTTGAATTTTCGGGAGCGACCCATGGCCAAGGGCGCTTTCAACGCCGTGCACGAGGCAATGCGTGCGCAGGTCGATGGGCAGCTTCTCCCGTGCGTCGCCACCGTGCTCCTGCAGGGCCGCGAAGTGGTGGACCGTTTTTGCTACGGCATGGCGGATCGCGAAGCCGGCACAGCGCTGCGCGACGATGCTGCGCCTTTCCTGGCCTGACAGCGCTAGCGACGACGATGCCTGCGGGGTTGGTGTGCGTGGACGACGAAGGCTTCGTCACCGGCCGCAACTCGGCGGCACGCCAGATGTTGCCGACGCTCGCTTCTGCCGGCCCGGCGCCGCATTGCGGCGATCTGTTCGCGATGCCGTGGGAGCAGATGTTCGGCCGCGCGGCGCGCGGCGTCGCCGAACCGGTCTAGCTGCCGCTGTGGTCAGCGCTGCGATTGCATGCGCTAGCTCACCGCGCCGGCGAAACGCCCACCGGCGCCGCGGCCCGCATCCCCCTGAGCGAGCTGGAAAACGCCGCGATCCGCGACGCAGTGACGCAGCAAGCGCGCGGCGACGACGCGCAAGCCGCGAAAGCGCTCGGCATCAGCCGGACCACGGTGTATCGCAAGGTCCATCGTTAGTCAGCGCGCCGCTGGCAGCGCTGCTTCGCGAATGATCGTCGCGGTCTGGATCGCCACCGCGCGGGAAATCGGCTCTGTGAGCGTCACCACGACCACCTCGAGCGCAGGCACGATGTAGATGAACTGCCCGCCGAAACCTGACGCGTTGTATGCCGGCAATTCGTCGCCCGGGATGGACGACAGCCACCACAGGTAACCGTAGCCCCACAGCTCCGGGCGGCCGCGCGGCGGGATGTCGCTCGCGATCTTGCGTGCGGTCGCCTCGCGCACGAACGCCGCCGGCACCACCTGGCGACCCTCCCAGTTGCCGCCGGCGCGCATCATCTGGCCGATCCGCAGCATTTCCGGCGCGGTCAAGCGCAACTCCGCCGCGCCGTTCGGAACGCCGTCCTGCCCCGCTGGCCATTCCGCGCCATCGATGCCCAGCGGGCGGAACAGCACGTCCTGTGCGAACTCCGCCAGCGGCACCTTGAGCCGGCGCGCGAGCGCCAGCGCGAGCAGGTGCGTATCGATGCTGTCGTACTGGAAGCGGGTGCCGGGCTCGTACGCGAGTGGCCGAGCAAGCGCATACGCCAGAAAGCCGGGCGCATACAGCCGGCGCGAGAAGTCTATATAGTCGTCGTATGTGGTTCTGCGGGCGAATCCCGAGGACATGGTGAGCAGATGCCGCAGCGTGACGCGTTGCATCGCCGCGGCGCCCGGGCCTTGCGCGTGCTCGGGAAAGAAAGCGGCCAGAGGCTCCTCAACGCTCGCGATCGCCCCGCGCTCCATGGCGATGCCGACCAGCAGCGACACGACCGATTTCGTCACCGACGCGACGTTCATGCGGCTCGAGCCGGTGAT
Organism: Burkholderiaceae bacterium; assembly: GCA_040081145.1. Classification (GTDB taxonomy): domain Bacteria; phylum Pseudomonadota; class Gammaproteobacteria; order Burkholderiales; family Burkholderiaceae_C; genus JAEMQF01. The sequence goes on along the minus strand of JBEBHW010000450.1, from coordinate 678 downwards.
GCCCTGCTGGTAGTACGCGAAGCTGGCGCCGCGGCGCTCCATCAGCAGGGCGCGCACATGGGGCGCGGCACGCAACTGCGCTTCCAGGGCCTGGATGCGTTCGGTGTTCCAGGCGGGCTGGCTTCGTGCGACAGTGACGAAAGCAGCGGTGGCCAGCGCGGTCAACGCGGTCCGCCGGGTGGTGCAAGAGGTGTCTGCCATGGGCCGCTTCTCCAGCCACGATCATGCACCCGAAACGCAGGCCCGCCTGACTCCTACGGCGTGAGCACCACCTTCCGGCAATCCTCTTCCGACGTGTTCGCTGCGAATGGGGCTAGCTGCCGGGCGATGCGGGTTGGTCCCGGCTCCGCGCGTTGGCAACGAAAAGTCTCTCCGCTGTATGGCGGTAAACCACCGTCGGAAGACCGCTACGCCTTCCTGACCGGTCGCCCGAGCGTGGCCGCGCATGACAGGTCCCCGAGCGACCGCTTCTACTCGAGACCGTCGGCTGGTCCCGACCCGGGTCGCCGCTAGCGACATCGGTCGTCCGGGCGTCGACCAAGGGCCTCCGAACTCGCACTGTCGGCTGCACATCCTTGACCGCTGTTCGAAAGCTCTCACAGCGACCTGACCTGATCGAGGTGTCGCCCGGTCGCGCTCATGCATTCCCGTGCTGATGGATGACGTTGGCACGTTGAC
>JBEBHW010000012.1:0-15886 GCA_040081145.1 Burkholderiaceae bacterium | reverse complement strand
GGATCGCGGACCATCTTACGCATTGACATTGCCGGCGCGCACCGGCGCGATGCCGCTTGACGTCAGCGTGCACATCAGCGGCGGCGTGGTGGTGCTGGAATTCGAGGCTACCGGGCACGCCCGCGAAGACAGCAATCGCAACCTTTTCGTGATGGTGAAGTCAGCGGTCGGCCGCCTACAGACCGCCGCCAGTGTGCGCGAATTCTGCCAGTACCTGACCGAGGAAGTGCGGGACGTCAGCGGGCTCGACCGCGTCATGGTCTACCGCTTCCACGCCGACCAGCACGGCGAGGTGATTGCCGAGAGCAGGCTCGACACGCTTGCTCCCTGGCTCGGCCTGCACTATCCGGCGGCCGACATCCCTGTTCAGGCGCGCGAAATCTTCAAGCGCATCTGGATTCGCCCGCTGCCCGACGCTGCCGGCCCGCTGGTGGAGCTGCTGCCGCTGGCCAACCCCGACAACGACCGCGCGCTCGACATGACGCACTGTACGCTGCGGGGAGCATCCGTGATGTACACCGAGTACCTGGCGAACATGGGCGTCGCTGCATCGCTGACGATGCCCATCATGCGTGATGGTGAACTCTGGGGCTTGATCGCCTGCCACCATTACACGGCCACCCACTTTCCGTATCAGGTGCGTTCGGCGTGTGAACTGCTGGCCCAGGTGGCCTCGCTGCAACTGAAGTCGGCAGAGCGTGCCGAGCAGCTGGTGTACCGACTCAAGATGGAAGAAGTGCACCAGCATCTGGTGGCCCGCTCGGCGCGCGAGGGCGACTTGCTGGCCCTTACTGCACATCAACCGTCGCTACTCGATGCCATCGATGCCGGAGGCGCCGCGTTGTACCATCTGGACCGCTGGTGGTGCGTGGGCCGCGTGCCAGACGTGGCGCAGCTCGACGAGCTGGCAGTCTGGCTGAACCGGCAACCCGAACTCCAATCGCCAACGGAGCCGATATTCAGTACGGATGCGCTGGCCCGCGTCTGCCCGGCCGCTGTCGGGCTGGAGGACATCGCCAGCGGTGTACTCGCGGTGGTGCTGTCGCGCGAACGACGCGGGCTGATGATATGGTTTCGGCCCCAGACCCTGCAAACGGTGCAGTGGGCCGGCAACCCCCACGACGAGCCACCGATTCCCGGCCCGCAGGGCTTACGCCTGACCCCACGCGCCTCATTTGAACTGTTCGTCGAGTCGGTGCGTGGGCGATCCTTGCCCTGGTTGGCCATCGAGATCGATGCGGCGCTGCGCATGCGCCTGCTGGTGCTGGAGCTTGTCATCACCCGCGCCGATCGCCTGGCCGACCTGAACGCCGATCTCACGCGCAGCAACGAAGAACTCGACGCCTTTGCGTATGTAGCATCGCACGACCTGAAGGAGCCGCTGCGCGGCATCCATCGCTACGCGCACCAGCTGCTGGAGAGCGCAGAGTCCCTGGGAGATGACAACCGGCGGCGCGTCGAGAATCTGATGCGCCTGACGGTCCGCATGGACAGCCTGCTCGGCTCCTTGCTGCACTTCTCGCGAGTCGGGCGCATGGAGCTGGACCTCGAGGACACCGATCTCAATGCGGTAGTCGAGGAGGCAGTGGAGATGATCGGCGCGCGCCGCCCAGAAAGCCACTGCCGGATCGAGAGTCCGCGTCGGCTGCCGCACGTGTGGTGCGACCCGGTACGGGTGCGCGAAATCTACAGCAATCTTCTGACCAACGCCATCAAGTATCGGCGATATGCGGACGCCCGGATTGAAGTGGGCTACCTCGCCGCGGGTGAATCGACCGAGCGGCTGAATGCCCCAACCGAAACCGTTGGACAAGCCATCTTCTACGTCAAGGATGACGGCATCGGCATCGAGCAGCGGCACTACGAACAGGTGTTCCGTCTGTTCAAGCGCATGCATGGGCACGATGACTACGGCGGCGGAGTCGGTGCCGGCCTGACGATCGTGCAGAAGCTGGTGCAGCGGCACGGGGGGCGCGTGTGGCTGACTTCCGACCTGGGCGTGGGCACGACGTTCTACTTTACCTTGCCGGGTATGCCGGCGGAGCCGCGCTGATGCTGATGCGGCCTATCCTGGTGGTCGAGTACGCCGACGAGGACTTCCAGACCGTGCAGGACGCCGCACGGCAGACCGGGCTGACGCATCCAATCGTGCGCGCCAGCTCCGGAGCCGAATGCCTGCGCCTGCTGCGCGGTGCCCCACGCAGCCGCGCGTTGCTGGTGCTGCTCGACCTCAATACGCCCGGCGACGATGGGCGCGAGGCCCTGCGCGAGATCCGCAGCAACGACACTCTCAAGACATTGCCGGTCGTCGTGTTGAGTGCCTCCGCCAACCCGCGCGACCTGCAGTTCTGCTACTCGCATGGCGCCAACGCCTACCACCTCAAGCCAGTGGACCACGCTTTGCATCTGCAGGTGTTGCAATCAATTTTCAACTACTGGCTGGGCCGTGTTGTGCTGCCGGCCTGAACCCACGATGACCCAATGGCAAGACCGCTCCGTCACATCCTGCTGATCGAAGACAGCGCCGACGATCGCATCGACTTGCGTCAGATGCTGCTGCGGGGGAGCACCCGTCGCTACCGCTTCAGCGAGACCCAACTGGGTGCCGAAGGCGTGCGCATGGCGCTCGACCCAAAGACCGGGCCACTCGACTGCGTGTTGCTCGACTACGACCTGCCCGATACGGACGCACATGGCGTGCTGGCAGCCCTGTGCAGAGAGACCGGCATGCCGCCCTGCCCGGTGGTCGTAATCACTGGCACGGAAACCGAAGAAGGAATGCAACTGCTAGATGCCGGCGCACAGGACTACATCGGCAAGCGCTGGGCCAGCGCGGACAGCCTGACCCGCGCCGTCGAGAACGCCATCCAGCGCTTCGCGATGATGGTCGAGCGCCGACGCGCCGATGTGACCCTGCGCATATCAGAAGAACGCTACCGGGCGCTGTTCAACTCGATCGACTCAGCCTATGCCGTGATCGAGATGATGTTCGACGACAACGGCGCCGCGGTCGACGCGCGTTACGTCCAGGTCAACGGGGCATTCACGCAACAGACCGGTCTGAATGAGGTCGAAGGCCAGTCCGTACGCAGCCTGATCCCCGGCATGGTGCCGATGTGGTCAGAGACATACTGTAGCGTGGCGCTGACGGGCGTGCCGGTGCGCATGGAACAGCACAGCGCGGCGCTGCAACTCTGGTACGACGTACACGCCTTCCGCCTGGGTGATCCGCAGGCACACCAGGTGGCGGTTCTGTTCAACGACATCACCGAGCGCAAGCAATTCGAGCGGGCGCTCGTCGCCGCCAAGGCCGAAGCCGAAAAGGCGACCCGGGCGAAGTCGGACTTCCTGCTCAGCATGAGCCATGAGCTGCGCTCGCCGCTCAGCACGATGCTGGGCTTCACGCAACTGATCGAAGCCGGCACGCCCGCGCCAACGGCGGCCCAGCAGGCCAGCGTGCAGCAGATCCTTCACGCCGGCTGGTACCTGCTGGGTCTCATCAACGAGATCCTGGACCTGACGTCGATCGAATCGGGAAAGCTGGTGCTGACCCGGCAGGCTGTGTCGCTTGGAGAGGTGATGGAGGAATGTCGGGCCATGGTGGAGCCGCAGGCACTAGCCGCCGGCATCGAGCTGCGCTTCACGTCCGTTGTTCAGGCGTGTTTCGCGTGCGCTGATCCGAGTTGTCTGGTGCAAGGCGACCCCTCGCGGATAAAGCAGGTGCTGCTGAACTTGCTGACAAATGCCATCATATACAACCGCAGGTCCGGACACGTGGAGGTGCGCTGGGCTGCGACCACCGGGCAGTGTGTGCGCGTCAACGTCGAGGACACCGGCTTCGGCCTGTCGGCGGCGCAGGTGGCGCAACTCTTCGAGCCCTTCAACCGGCTCGGCCAGGAATCCGGCGGTGAGCCAGGCACCGGCATCGGCCTGGTGATCAGCAAGCGCCTAGTCGAACTGATGGGCGGCCGAATCGGGGTCGACAGTACGGTCGGCGTGGGCAGTTGCTTCTGGTTCGAACTCGACGCGGCGCGCGCGGTACTGGCTCAAGGCCTGCCGGCGCGCACCGTGCTGTGCATCGAGAACGATGCGACGCGTCTGCAACGGGTCGAGGAGCTGATCGCCCGGTGGCCGGGCGTAACGCTGCTTCGCGCCCGTAACATCCCCAGCGGCGTGCAGATCGCGCGCACGGCGCGGCCCGACGCAATCCTGATTGGAATGGGCCTGCAGGACCCAGGCGCCGCGGCGGAGATGCGGGTACTGAGGCAGAACCCGGCTACGGCGCACATTCCGGTCATCGCGTTGGCGACCGACGGCGTGCCGCACGACATCGAGTCATGCCGGGCGGCGGGCTATTTTGACTACCTCCCGCAACCTTGGCACGGAGAAACGTTCGGGCGCGCGCTCGAACAGGCATTTCAACGAACCCACGCGAGCGATTGCCGCGCTACCACCCAATAGGGTATTTTCAACGAAGCCACCGAACTACTCCCACTCGATCGTCGCTGGTGGTTTGCTCGATACGTCGTAAGCCACACGGTTGATGCCGCGCACCTCGTTGATGATGCGGCTCGACACTTTTTTCAACAGCGCATAGGGCAGCTCGGCCCAGTCGGCAGTCATGAAATCGCTGGTCTGCACGGCGCGCAACGCGACGACGTGTTCGTAGGTGCGGCCATCGCCCATCACGCCGACACTTCTGACGGGCAGGAACACGGCGAAGGCCTGGCTGGTGAGTTCATACCAGGTCTTGCCGCTTGCGGCGTCGCGCGTGCCGCGCAGTTCTTCGATGAAGATCGCGTCGGCTCGGCGCAGCAGATTCGCGTACTCCGCGTTCACTTCACCGAGGATGCGCACGCCCAGACCCGGGCCGGGGAACGGGTGGCGATGCACCATGTCGTGCGGCAAGCCGAGCGCCACACCGAGTTCGCGCACCTCGTCTTTGAACAATTCGCGCAACGGCTCGAGCAGCTTTAGACCCAGCGTTTGCGGCAGGCCGCCCACGTTGTGATGGCTCTTGATCGACGTCGCCTTCTTCGACTTGGTGCCGCCGGACTCGACGACGTCGGGGTAGATCGTTCCCTGCGCGAGCCACTTGACCGAGCCGCCGGTTTCGCGCTTGAGCTTGTTCGCCTCGGCCTGGAAGACTTCGACAAATTCGCGGCCGATGATTTTGCGTTTGACCTCGGGGTCGGTCACGCCGGTCAAAGCGCCGAGGAACTGCGCGCTGGCGTCGACGTGAACCACTTTCGCGTGCAACCGTCCGACGAACATCTCCATCACTTGGGCGCCCTCATTCAGGCGCAGCAGGCCGTGGTCGACGAAAACACACGTCAACTGATCGCCGATCGCGCGGTGGATCAGGGCCGCAGCGACGCTGGAGTCGACTCCGCCTGACAGGCCGAGGATTACGTGTTCGCCGCCGACCTGCACGCGAATGCGGGCCACGCATTCGTCGATGTAGTTGCCCATCACCCAATCGGGCTTGGCGCCGGAGATGTCGAGGACAAAGCGATTCAATAGCGCGCGCCCTTGCAGCGTGTGCGTGACTTCGGGGTGGAATTGCACGCCGTAATAACCGCGCGCCTCATCCGCCATGCCGGCGATCGGGCAGCTCGGCGTGCTCGCCATCAGCTTGAAGCCCGGCGGCAACGCGGTGACCTTGTCGCCGTGGCTCATCCAGACCTTCAGCATGCCGTGCTGCTCTGGCGTCTGGAAGTCTTCGATTCCCGCAAGCAGCTTCGTGTGGCCATGCGCGCGCACCTCGGCGTAGCCGAATTCGCGGTGGCTGCTCGCCTCGACTTTGCCGCCTTGCTGCACTGCCATCGTGAACATGCCGTAGCAGATGCCGAGCACCGGCACGCGGGCGTCCCACACCGCTTGCGGCGCGCGCAACTCGTGGTCTTCATAGGTCGACGCGTGGCTGCCCGAGAGAATGATTGCCTTCGGCGCGAATTCGCGGATGAAGGCGTCGCTCACGTCGTTCGGATGAATTTCGCAATAGACATGCGCTTCGCGAACGCGCCGCGCGATGAGTTGCGTCAGCTGCGAGCCGAAGTCGAGGATCAGGATCTTGTCGTGCATGCTGCTGCGCCCTTCACGCGACGGCGGCCCGGCTCTGCATTGCCGCGCGACGGAAGTAGCGCGCCGCGATCACCGTGCCGATCAATTGCAGAGCCGCGCAGAAATAAAACGGCAGGCCGATGCGCCAGTCGCCCGGGCTCAGGTGCGAAACCATGCCGAGCAAGGGCGCGCTGACGACCGGGGCGATCACCGCCATCAAGCTGTTCAGTCCTGCAACCGACCCCATGGTCTGGCCCTGGCTGCGCGAGTCTGCGGCGTTGGACACGTGGCTCTGGATCACTGCCGCCGCACCGCCACCGAGAATGTTGCCCAGGATGATGATGCCGAACATCATCCAGCCTTCGCTCGCCGCGCCGAACCCGAAGTAAGTGAGCGTGGAGGCGGCCAGACCGAAGGTTGCCAACACACGCGCGGAAAATCGCTTCAGCAAGTGCTTGAGCAAAAATCCCTGCACGAGCACCGACATCAGCCCCACGGTGAACAGCGCCCAGCCGTTGTGCTGAGGGCCCCAGCCGAACTTGAACGTCGTGTACAGCACAAAGCTGTTGTGCAACGTGAATTGCGCGAGCGACGCGAGACCGATCACCGCGACGAGCGGCCCCACGCCTTGCAGCTGGCTCAAGCCCCGCAGCGAGCTGAACGGGTTCGCGCGCTTCCACTCGAAGGGCTTGCGCCGGTCCTTGGGCAAGGACTCGGGCAGAACGAAGTAACCGTAGAGCCAGTTCAGCACCGCCAAGGCACCCGCCGCGAAGAAAGGCAGGTGCAGGTTGATCGAACCGAGCAAGCCACCCATCACCGGCCCCAGCGTAAAGCCCAATCCGAACATCGCGCCGAGCAGGCCAAAGCGCCGCGCGCGGTCTTCGGGCGCGGTAATGTCGGCGACATAGGCGTTGGCTACAGCGGCGTTCGATTGCATCGCGCCGCTGAAAAGCCGTACCGCAATCAACATCCACAGCGCAGTCGCCAGACCGGTGACGATGAAGCTCGCGGCAAGACCTGAGAACCCCAACAACAAGACCGGGCGGCGGCCGTACTTGTCGGACAAGGCACCGAGGACCGGCGAGGCGAAGAAATTCGCGACGCCAAACGTCAGCGCAACGGCACCGAACCAGAAGGTCTGCTCGATGGGTGACGAGGTAAAGGTACCCACCAACAGCGGCAACACCGGCACGATGAGGCCGATGGCCATCATGTCGATCAATACCGTGATGAGAATGAATGGCATGGCCGCCTCGCGGCGGCCATGCGGAGGTTCGACTACAGCGGTCAATGTCATTCCATGCGGTAGTTCGGCGCTTCTTTGGTGATCTGCACATCGTGCACGTGGCTCTCGCGCATTCCCGCGGACGAGATCTCGACGAACTCGGCGCGCTCGTGCATTTGCGCAATGCTTGCGCAGCCGCAATAGTGCATCGACGCGCGCAGGCCGCCCGCCATCTGGAAGATCACCGCGACGACCGTACCCTTGTAGGGCACCTGGCCTTCGATGCCCTCGGGAACGAGCTTCGCCGAATTGGCAGTCGACGAATCGGAGTTCTCTTGAAAGTAGCGATCCGCCGAGCCCTGTTGCATTGCCCCCAGCGACCCCATGCCGCGATAACTCTTGTACGTGCGGCCCTGGTAGAGGATGGTTTCGCCTGGCGCCTCTTCGGTGCCGGCAAACGCGCCGCCCATCATCACGCTGTCCGCGCCCGCGGCAATCGCCTTCGCCAGGTCGCCAGAGAAACGCACCCCGCCGTCGGCGATGAGCGGCACGCCGCTGCCGGCGATCGCCTTGGCGACTTCCTGGATCGCATAGATCTGCGGCACGCCCACGCCGGTGACGATTCGCGTCGTGCAGATCGAACCGGGCCCGATGCCGACCTTCACCGCGTCGGCGCCCGCGTCGACGAGCGCCCGCGCCGCCGCGCCGGTGGCGATGTTGCCGCCGATCACGTCGATCTGCGGATAGTGGCGCTTCACCCAGCGCACACGCTCGATCACACCGGCGCTGTGGCCGTGCGCGGTGTCGACGACGAGCACGTCCACACCGGCCCGGATCAGCAGCTCGACACGCTCCTCGGTGCCCTCGGCCACGCCCACCGCAGCGCCGACGCGCAACTTGCCATGGTCGTCTCGGGCGGCGTCGGGAAAGCTCGTCTGCTTCGTGATGTCTTTCACGGTCATCAGGCCGCGCAGCTCGAAGGCTTCGTTCACGACGAGCACGCGCTCGAGCTTGTGGCGGTGCATCAGCGCCTTGCCTTCGGCGAGCGACGCGCCTTCGCGCACCGTGATCAGGCGCTCGCGCGGCGTCATGATTTCGCGCACCGGCACGTCCAGGCGCGTCTCGAAGCGCAGGTCCCGGTTCGTCACGATGCCTACGACGCGGCCCTCTTCCACGACCGGGAAGCCAGAGATACCGTGTTGTTTGGACAGTTCGATGACATTGCGCACCGGCACGCCGGGCGAAATCGTGATCGGGTCTTTGAGCAGGCCCGATTCATAGCGCTTCACGCGAGCCACCTCGGCGGCCTGCTGCTTGGCCGCGAGATTCTTGTGCACGATACCGATGCCGCCCTCCTGGGCAATGGCGATCGCCAGGCGCGCTTCCGTCACGGTGTCCATCGCCGCGGAAACCAGCGGCAGATTCAGGCGGATATTGCGTGACAGCGAGGTGGCGAGGCTGGTGTCGCGCGGCAAGACCTGGGAGAAGGCGGGCACCAACAACACGTCGTCGAAGGTGAGCGCTTTGCCGAGCAGGCGCATGGAAGATGTCTCCTGACGCAAAAGCGAATTATACGGAGGCGCTCTCAGTGCCCAATTTGGGCGCAACCGCGCAGGCCCGCTGACACCTTGTCACGACTGGCGTGCACCTCGCCCCGGTAAACTTGCGTACGTTTCTTCACGGCAGCCACCCACCATGCAGCGAACCACCCTTCTCGCCCTGGCCTTCCTGGTCAGCGCCACGTTCGTGTCGCCCGCGTCGGCGCAGTGGAAATGGCGCGACAAGAGCGGCGTCGTGCAGTACAGCGACTTGCCGCCGCCGCCGGGAATCCCGTCGCAGGACATATTGCAGCGCTCCACCACCGGGCGTCAGGGCGTGCCGGGTAGCGGGCCCGCGGCATCGGCGACGCCGGCGTCGGGTGCGCGCGGTGGCGACCCCGAACTCGAAGCACGGCGCCGCAAGTCCGAACAGGAGAAGACCGACAAGAGCAAGGCCGAAGAGCGCGACCAGGCCGAGCGCGTCGCCATCGCCAAGGCCGACAACTGCTCACGCGCCAAAGGTCATATGAAATCGCTCGAAGAAGGCTTGCGCATGGTTCGCACCAACGCGAGCGGCGAGCGTGAAGTGCTCGACGACAAGGCCAGGGCCGATGAAAAGGCGCGCGCGCGCGAAATCATCGCTTCGGACTGCAAGTAGCGTTGCGCTGGCGCCTGCGGCGCGCCTCCTTGGGGTCAACCGCCAAGGGTCGGTAGATTTCGACGCGGTCCCGGTCGCGCAGGGGCTCATCCAAGCCCAGCCACTTGCCCCACACACCCACTTTGTCGCGTTCCAGATCGACTTGTGCGTGACGCGCCAGCAACCCGCTTTGCAGCAATGCATCGCGAACGCACGCGCCGGGTTGCAGGCTCAACTGCACCGTGTCGAACTCCCCGGCCCGTGGGCTGTAGATCACTTCAACGTTCAACATTGCGGCTTCAGCGCGGCCCATAGATCTGCTCGGCCCGCTTGACGAAGGAGTCAACCAGGGTGTTGGCAATCTTGTCGAACACGGGGCTCAGCACAACTTCCAGCGCCGCATTGGAAAACGCATAGACCAACGCGAACTCGATGCGGCACGCCTGCGCCGGCCCGCCACCGGGCAGCGGCAAGGCGACAAACTTCCAGCTCCCCTCGAGCTGCGAAAACGGACCGTCGACCAAGCCAATGTGCACCGAGGCGTCGGGCGCGTGGCGGTTGCGCGTCGTGAAAGCGTGACGCACGCCGGCGTAGGACAAGTGCAAACGCGCTGTCACGCCGTCGTCGTGCTGTGCCACGATCTCTGCCTGCGGACACCACGGCAGGAACTGCGGGTAGTCGGCAACGCCGGTCACGAGCGCGTACATCTCGCGCGGCGAGTACCAGAGCAGCACGGACTTGGCGACGCGCTTCATACAATGGGCAAATTCTAGGAGCCTGCCGCGACAGGCTCCTCGGGGCCCTCTCGCGGCCACATTCAAGGCTCCGCCACCCCCATGTCCATCGCTGAAAACCGCCGCGCCCATTTCGACTACCACATCGAAGAGCGCCATGAAACCGGCATGGTGCTCGAAGGCTGGGAGATCAAGGCCGTGCGCGCCGGCCAGGTGCAGCTCACCGACGGCTACGTGATCATCCGCGACGGCGAGCTTTACCTGATCGGTTGCCGCATCGACGCCCTGCGCAGCGCATCAACGCATGTTCGCCCCGAGGCCGACCGGACGAAGAAGCTGTTGATGCACAAGGAGGAGATCCGACGACTCATCGGCAAGGTCGAGCAAAAAGGCTTCACCCTCGTGCCGCTGAATCTGCACTATAAGGGCGGACGCGTGAAGTGCGAAATCGCGCTGGCAAAGGGCAAGGCCGAGCATGACAAGCGCAACACCGAGAAGAAGCGCGACTGGGAGCGGGAGAAGGGGCGCTTGATGAGGCACAAGGTCTCATCAAAGCCGAAGCTGTAGACGCTGCGCGGGCACGGCGCCCGCCTCACTGTGCCGGGCGCAAGACGCGGTCGAGAAACGTGACGATGATTCGCGTCAACTCGTCCTGCTTGCCTTCGAAGAAGTGCTGCGCATCGGCAATCACCACCTGCTGCGACCCCGGAATCTTCTGGAACTGCTTGCGCCGCTCGTCGGCGCCGACGATCGTCACGCTCCAGTCGTTCGCGGCGTAAACGTCGAGCACCGGAATCTTGATGCGGAACATGTCCTCGAGCCCGTTGATGATGCTGATGAAGACCCAGGCGTCGATCTTCGTCTCGCTGCGCGTGATGAGGTAGTGGTTCGCCATCGTCGCGCCAAGGCTGTGCGAGACGATCGCGACCTTGGCGTTGCCGCGCGCGCGCAACCACTCCATCGCCAGGCCGACGCGTTCGGAAGCGTCGTCGTAGGTCGGGATGTAGTCGCCGATCTTTGCTGTTCCGGGCAAGACGGGCATCTGGATCGCCAGCGTCGAATACCCCGCTTCGGCGAGCTTGATGCGCAGTGCGCCGTAGAGGTCGTAGTCCGGCGCCCAACCGCGGCCGTGGGCGATGATGAGCGCACCGCGCGGCTGCTTGGCCGGCAACCACAGGCCAAGAAAGCGATGCCCATTGCGCTGCGCGATTTGCACCGCCTCGCCGTCCAGCAGCGTCGCCAGCGTCTGCTCAGCCCATCGCGCCTCGCGCGCATAGTCCTGTGCTGCGGCGTTGCCGCAGAGCAGGCCTGACAACAAAAAAAGAAACCCGCCGAGGCGGGTTTCCCACTTTGGCGTGCGAAACATTACGCCAGTTTGAGCGGCAACCTGCGCAGGCGTTGCCCGGTCAATGACGCAAGGGCGTTCGCCACGGCCGGGGCGATCATCGCCGTGACCGGCTCGCCGATCCCGCCAGGCGCTTCGCCGTCGGCAATGATGTGCACATCGAAGACCGGTGCCTCATGCATGCGCGTCGTGCGGTAGTCGTTGAAGTTGCCCTGCTGGACACGCCCGCCGACGATCGTGATCTCGTCGAACAGCACCGACGACATGCCGAAGATCGCGCTCGATTCGATCTGCTGCCTGACGATATTGGGGTTCACCATGCTGCCCACGTCGGCGGCGATCGTCAGCTTGTGCACCTTGATCTGCTTGTTCGGCGCCGAGACTTCGGCGATCAGCGCGAGGTAGGTGCCGTAGCCTTCCATGATCGCCACGCCCTGCTTGCGCCCCGGAGGCATGGCCTTGCCCCACTCTGCTGCGTCGGCGGCACGGTTCAGGGCACGCAGATAACGCGGTTCCTTGATGAGCAACTCGCGGCGGAACTGCACCGGGTCCTTGCCTGCCGCAGCCGCCATCTCGTCGATGAAGCCTTCATTGGCAAACGCGTTCATCGCGTGCGACACAGAGCGCCAGTAGCCGACGCGAATGCCGGTGTCGTGGATCACGGTCTGACCGCCCTGGTTCGGGATGTCATAGGGCAGCGGTGCGTATTCGAGCTGGAACGGATCGACGCCGTCTTTGACGAAGGCGCCGAACAGGCGTTTTGTCACCGAGGGCGACGCGCTGCTGAACTTGTACGCGACCGGCTTGCCCGAAGCGTCAAGCCCGGCCGACATCTTGTGCACGCTCGCCGGGCGGTAGAAGTCGTGCGTCATGTCGTCTTCGCGTGACCAGATCAGCTTCACCGGCATGCCGGCGGCTTTGCTGATTTCGATCGCCTGGGTGATGAAGTCGACGTCGATGCGCCGCCCGAAACCGCCGCCCAGGAAAGTCGTGCGCACCGTCACCTGCTCGGGCTTCAAGTTCAGCATGCCTGCGGCAACGCCTTGCGCCATTTGCTGGAACTGCGTGGGGCCGACAAGAAGGCACGAATTCGCACGCACGTCGGCGGTGAAGTTCATCGGCTCCATCGTCACGTGGGCCGTGAACGGCAGCTCGTACTCGGCTTCGAGTTTCTTCGCAGCACCGGCCATCGCGGCGTCCACGTTGCCCACGGTTCGGAACGCCGCACCCGGCTTCCCGGCGGCTTCGCGCAGCTCGGCCGCAATTCCGGCGCTGCTCAGGTTGCGCACCGCGCTTTCGTCCCACTTGATGCTGATTGCGGAGAGCGCCTTGCGCGCGTGCCAGTAGGTATCGGCAACGACGGCGACGCCGTCGGTGACCTGCACGACCTTCTTCACACCGGGCATTCCCATCGCCTTCGCCGCGTCGAAGCTCTCCAGCTTGCCGCCGAGCGACGGGCACTGCGCGAGCACGGCGATTCCCATGCCGGGCAATTTCACGTCAATGCCGAAACCGGCCGTTCCGTTGACCTTGAGCGGTGTGTCGAAGCGCTTCAAGTCCTTGCCGATGTAGCGGAAGTCTTTCGCCGCTTTGAGCGTCGGTGACTTGGGCGGCGTCAGCTTGGCGGCTGCTTCGACCAGTTCGCCGTAACTCGCCTTCTTTCCGCCCGGGCCATGAACCATCGCGTTTTCCGCACGGCACGCGCTGGCCGGAACGCCCCACTTCTGCGCCGCGGCTTCGGTGAGGACGATTCGGGTTTGCGCGCCAGCGATTCGCAGCTTGTCGTAGGCCTCGCGCACCGACGTCGAGCCGCCGGTGAGTTGGCCGCCGAGCATCGTGTTGATGTAGACCTCTGCCGGAGGCGCCAGCTCGATCCTGATCTTCGCGATGTCCACACCCAGCTCTTCGGCGATGAGCATGGGCATCGACGTATACACGCCCTGGCCCATTTCCGAGCGGGCGCAGAGGATGGTGACGGTGTTGTCGCTGCCGATCATGACCCATGAATTGGGCATCATCGTTTGCGTCGTCGCGGCGGTGGCAATACCACCCGTGAGCGTAAAGCCGATCATCAGCGCGCTGCCCGCGGCAGCGCTCGTGCCGAGGAATTCGCGGCGGGAAACTTGGACGTTGTCGCTCATGATCAGGCTCCCTTCGCAGCGCTGTGGATCGCCGCGCGAATGCGCGGGTAGGTGCCGCAACGGCAGATGTTGCCCGACATCGCGTTGTCGATGTCGGCATCGGTCGGCTTGGGCTTGTCGCGCAGCAGCGCCACGGCACTCATGATCTGGCCCGACTGGCAGTAGCCGCATTGCGGCACGTCGTGCGCCATCCACGCCGCCTGCACGCGTTTGCCCACCGCGTCGGCCGACATCGATTCGATCGTCGTGACCTTTTTGCCCACCGCCGCCGAAATCGGCGTCTGGCAGGAGCGCACTGCGGCGCCGTTCAAGTGCACGGTGCACGCGCCGCACAGCGCCTGGCCGCAGCCGAACTTGGTGCCGGTCATGCCGAGGTCGTCGCGCAACACCCAAAGCAAAGGCGTGTCGGCCTCCGCATTCACGCTGACGGACTTTCCGTTCACACTGAGTTGAATAGCCACCTGAGTCTCCTGTGAGGTGCGCGGGCGGATCGAGGCATCGCTCGCATGAAATGAACCCGGACGATCGTAGACGCGACCGGCGAACTCGCCTCTTCGGGTTAACGATAGGGGCTGTGTGCCAGCTTGCCACACCCGCCGGCGCCGGACGCTCGGGCGTCAGTCTTTCGAAGCCGGCATGGGGTGCGGCGCACCGCCACTCGGTGAGCCCGCGGCCAACGCGATGGGGCGACGATCGCGCACCAGATAGCTGTACAGCACCGGCACGACAACGAGCGTCAGCAGCGTCGATGTGATGAGTCCGCCGATGATGGCGCGCCCCATCGGCGCCTGGATCTCGCCGCCTTCGTTCAGCGCGAGGGCCAGCGGCAGCATGCCGAACAGCATGGCGCTGGTCGTCATGATGATGGGCCGCATGCGCACCAGGCCGGCTTGCAACAGTGCCTCGGGAACGCTCAGGCCGGCCTTGCGCCCGTGGTTCGCGAAGTCGACGAGCAGGATTGCGTTTTTCGTCACCAGGCCCATCAGCATCACCAGGCCGATCATCGAGAAGATGTTCAGCGTCGAGCGCCACAGCAGCAACGCGAGAACGACGCCGATCAGCGACAGCGGCAAGGAGGCCATGATCGCGAGTGGCTGCAGAAAACTGCCGAACTGACTCGCGAGGACGATGTAGATGAAGATCACGCTTAAGCCCAGCGCGGCGAGCATCGCCGTGAATGCCTCTTGTTGTTCCTTCGTCGCACCGCCGACGTCGAAGCTGAAACCCGGCGGCAGCTTGATGCTGTCGACAAGTTCCTGCACTTCCTTGCCCGCGTCGCCCGAGGGCCGGCCTTCGACGCCTGCGAAGATCGCTTCGCGGCGCTGCAGGTTCTGACGGCGGATCACCTCGGGGTTCGCCACCGGCACGATGCTCGCCACGCTGTCGAGCAGGATCGGCGTTCCGTCTTTGCTGAACGCGACGGGCAGGCGGCGCAACTGGTCGATGCGTTCGCGCTGCGTCGCGGGCAGGCGAAGTTGCACCTCGACTTGCTGGCCATCGCTCGTCGTCCAATAGGTCGCGACTTCGCCGTTCACGTAAGCACGCAGGCTGCTCGCGAGTTGCGGCGCGCTCAATCCGAGTTCGCGCACGGCGCCGGGGTTCAGGCGCACGGCGTAGGCCGGCAGCCCCGGCTTGACCGACACCTCGACGTCGACGACGCCGCGGATCGCGCGAATGCGCTTCGCCAGGTCTTCCGTGATGCGCGCCAGACCATCCGGGTCGCTGCCAAGCACGGCGACATAAATGGGCCGGTCGAAGCCAAGCGACACGTCAATGCCCGGAATCTTCGCCAGGCGCGCGCGGATCGCGTCTTCGACTTGCTTTTGCGAGCGCTCGCGCTGCGCGCGCGGCTTCAGGCCGATGTTCAGCGACGCCTGGTTGCGCCCCTGCGACAACCCCGCGCCGACGCCGCCGACGTTGGTCGACACAGTCTCCACTTCGGGCAGGCTCGCCACCAATTCTTCGACCTGGCGAATCTTCGCGTCGCTGCGCTCCAGGCTCGAACCCACCGGCAAGCGCACGCTGAGCTGGGTGAACCCCTGGTCGGTCTGCGGAATGAATTCGCTGCCCACGAGCGGCACCAGCGCCAGCGCGCCAGCCAGGCTGGTCACACCGATCCATAGCACCAGGGCACGCGGCGTCAAGGTGGCGCGGCGCCAGCTGCGTGGGCGCGTCTTGTCGCGCTGGCCCGTTGCGTCAAGGG
>JBEBHW010000449.1:0-3785 GCA_040081145.1 Burkholderiaceae bacterium | reverse complement strand
GGCTCGAGCGAGCACACGCTCTACCGCGAGCTGGCGGACGAGGAGTACGAGCACGCGGAACTGTTGAACGCCGAGTTCGAGCGCTGGAAAGTCGGCAAACTCCAGCTGCGCGGTGAGGCGCTGCGACCCGAAGCGCCGGCGTCACCGCCCCTGGTGCGCCTGACAAACGCCGCGGCGGTGCTGCTCGCGCATCACGATCCGCAGCGCGTCGCGCTCGTCTGCGGCGAGCAGAGCATGAACTACGGTGCGCTGCACGGCAGCGTCGCGCGAGCCGCGTCGGTTCTGCGCGTGCGCGGCGTGCAGAGCGGCGAACGCGTCGCGATCAAGCTGGCCGACGGCTTCGACTGGGTGAGCGCATTCCTGGGCGCGATCTGGGCCGGAGGCGTGGCCGTCGCAGTCAACCCGCGCACTCCGCGCGATCAGTGGAACTACATCCTCGACGAAGCGGGGTTCAGCGTGATCATCGCCGATTCGCTCGATGACACGCCGCCGCCTTGGCGCGAACGCATCGTGCTGCTCGAAGACTGGCAACGTGCCGTCAAACGGGCGCCGCCGCTCGCGCCCGAGCCGATGCACCCCGACGCAGCGGCGCTCTGGTGTCACTCGTCGGGAACGTCGGGCCAGCCCAAAGCCGTGGTGCATGCGCAGCGCTTTGCGCGCTGCATCGAACAGGTGTCGCGCGAGGCGCTGGGCATCGGCACGGGCGATCGGCTGTTTGCCACGTCCAAACTGTTCTTCTCCTACCCGCAGACGAACAGCCTGTTCGCCGGCCTGAAGCTCGGTGCGACGGTCGTGCTCGACCCGCAGTGGCCGACTGCGCAGAGCGTGATCGCCACGGTGCAGGCACAACGCCCCACCGTGTTGTTCAGCGTGCCGACGCTTTACCGCAGCCTGCTGCGCGAAGGCCTGGCATTGCGCATCGCCGGCGCTGGAGTGCGCCAATGCGTTTCGGCCGGCGAGGCCCTGGCTCCTCAACTGCGCGACGCCTGGCGCGAACAGACGGGCCTGACCCTCATCGACGGGTACGGTGCCTCCGAAACGATGATTCTCGTCATGCTCGACCGCGGCTTCCCACAAGGGTTCACACCGTCGCCAGGCGTCGAGATCGCACCGCTGGCACCCTGCAGCGCCGACGCGCCGACGCGCCTGCAATTTCGTGCGCCCACGCTCGCGCTGGGTTACCTCGATCGGCCGAAGGCGCAGGCCGAGACCTTCCGCGACGGCGGGTTTTGCCCGGCCGACCTGTTTGCGCCCACCCCGTCCGGCGGTTGGCGTTTCGCCGGCCGCGAGGATTCGCTGGTGAAGATCGGCGGGCGTTGGGTGAATCTGGTCGAGCTCGAACAGCAGCTTGCGTCCAAGTCTGCCGCCGTCGTCGAAGCCGCCGCAGTGTGCGTATCCGACGCAGACGGAGTGGACTCCGTCGCGCTCTTCTATGTCGCCAGCGACGCCCTTGCCGCGGTCGCCGCCGGCATCAGGTTGCGCGAGTTTGCCCAGACCTTGCCGCACCACCAGCGGCCACGCTGGCTGCACGCAATCGACGCGCTGCCGCGCGGCCCCACCGGCAAGCTGCTGCGACGCAAGCTTCAGGACCTGCACACGACGCTGGGTTGACGCGATGCAAACGCTGGTCAAGACGGAGCGCCGCGGTCATGTCCTCGTGGCCACGTTGGCGCGCCCGCCGGTGAACGCGCTCGATGACACTTTGATCGCGCAACTCCACGTGGTGCTCGACATGGCAATCGCCGACGCTGCCGTGTCGGTGCTGCACATCCGCAGCGAGCAGCGGGTTTTTTCAGCGGGCGCCGACCTTGCGCTGATCCGCGCCTGTTTCGAAACCGCGCAAGGTCCGGATGGCATGACGGAGGTCGTGCGCCACATGCAGCGGCTCTACGAACGCCTGGAGGCAGCGCCTCTGGCGACCGTCGCCGAGATCGGTGGCGCCGCGCTGGGCGGCGGGCTCGAACTTGCGCTCGCGTGCGACTTTCGGGTCGCGGCACTCGACACGACGCTCGGCCTGCCCGAAGCGGCGCTCGGCCTGCTGCCCGGCGCGGGCGGCACGCAACGCCTGACGCGCCTCTGCGGCCCCGGCGTGGCGAAGCGGCTCATCCTCGGCGCCGAAGTGATCAGCGGTGCGCAGGCACTGCAACTGGGCATCGTGCAATGGGCGTTGCCGCGCGAGCCACTCGCGCAGTGGGCGCGCGAACTCGCGGCGCGGCTGGCGACGATGCCCAAAGCCGCACTCGCCGCGAACAAGCGGTGCATCGCTGCGCAGGGCGACCCGGGGCACGATGGTTTTGCCGAAGAGATCGTGGAGACGCGCCAGCTCTACGACCACCCCGAGACGCGCCAGCGCGTGAACAGATTTCTCGCGCGCAGCGCTGCCAAACGACGCAAGGCGGTTGCATGAGGCAGTGGCGCGACAGCGCGGGAATCCACATCGACGTGCGCGGCCTGCCGCCGCCGCAGCCGCTCGTCGCGATCCTGCGTCTCGTGCACGAGCAAGGCGAGAGCATTGAGGCGGTCATCGTGCACCATGACCGCGACCCCCAGCTGCTCTACGCTGAACTCGCCGAGATCGGCTGGTGCGCGCAGCGCATAGCAGGCGACCCCGGCGAAGTGCGCCTGAATCTTCAGCGCAGCGCTTGATGACCGTCGGTGCCGGCGCGTTCATCGGCGGCGCGAAGAGCCGCTTGCTGCCGGTCTCGATCCCGTTTCGTTTTTTCGGCGCGGCGGTCGTTTTCCACTTGCTTGCCTGGCTCGCGTTGTTGGCGGGCGCACACGACTGGCCGAGCTTTGGCGGCGGCCTGGGTTGGCTGCTCGCCGCACTGCACCTCGTGACGCTGGGTGTGCTCGCGATGACGGCGATCGGCGCGAGCCTGCAGCTCTTGCCCGTGGCGACGCGCCAGCCGGTGCGCTTCGCCAACGCGCCCGCGGCGATCTGGTGGCTGTATGCGCCAGGGGTTGCTGCGCTGGCGCTCGGCATGGGCGCCGCGCTGCCGTGGCTGCTGGGCTTTGGTGCGCTCGCCGTGCTGCTCGCCTTGCTCGGCTACGCCGTGCTTCTCGGATCCAACCTGTGGGGGGCGCGCGGCATGCCCGGTGTTGTGCTGCACGGCTGGGCTGCGCTCGCGTGCCTGCTCGTCGTCTTGGCCACAGCCGCGGCGCTCGCACTCGCCTACCTGGGTGCGCCGCTGATCGATCGCTCGAGCGCATTCGCGCTGCACGTCGCCTTCGCCGCGTACGGCTTCATGGGTCTGCTCGCTTTCGGCCTGTCGGCAATCCTGGTGCCGATGTTCGCCCTCGCCGACATGCCTGACGAGCGCGCAGCGATGGCGTCGTGCGGGCTCGTCATCGCGGCGCTGCTTCTCGCCGCGCTCGCCGCCTTCGGCGTTGCCCCGCAGCTGCTGCGCGTCTGCGCCCTGGCGCTGGGCAGCAGCGCCGTGGCCGTGCACATGGTTCAGATGCGCCGGGCGCTGCGCAGCGGCATGCGGCGCGAACTCGGCCGCTCGTTCACGCTCGTGAAAATCAGCTGGGCCCTGCTCGTGCTCAGTCTGGCCGCGGCGCTCGCCGTCGTGCTCGACGCGCCGCTTCCCGGCCTGCACGCACTCTTCGGGCTGCTGCTCATCGCAGGCTGGCTGCTCAGCTTCGTGCTCGGCATGCTGCAGCGCATCTTGCCTTTCCTGGCGTCGATGCACGGCGTGCGTGGCGCCGGACGCGCCGCGACGCCGTCGTCGCTGAGCGCGCCGCTTCCGCTGGCCGTCCACTTCTACTGCCACCTCGCTGCGCTC
>JBEBHW010000448.1:0-3790 GCA_040081145.1 Burkholderiaceae bacterium | reverse complement strand
TCGAGCTGCAGGTCGACGGCGTGGCTGCGCAGGGTGTAGCCCAGCATGTCGGCCGCGGCGCGCGCCAGGTCGTTCAGCGAGACGGGAGTGCGCTGTGCCGGCTTGCTGCGCGCCATGTTGAGAAAGGTGCGCACGATGCGCCCGCAACGCTCCGCCGCCTCGCGGATGCGCATCGCGTCGGCTTTCAGGCCGGGCGCGTTTTCGCACTTTTCTTCGAGCAGGCTGGCGCGGCCGAGAACGATCGCCAGCGGGTTGTTCAACTCGTGCGCCACGCCGGCGAGCAGGCTGCCCATCGCGGTGAGCTTTTCGCTCTGGCGCAAGGCCTCGCGCTGGTCTTCGATCTGGCGCGCCGCCTCGCGGCGCTCGGACACGTCATTGACGAAGGCGCAGAAGTGGCGCGCGCCGTCGACCTCGATGCGCGAGACGACCACATCCACAGGGAATTCGCTGCCGTCGGCGCGCAGGCCGGAGAGCTCAACCCGTTTGTCGATGATGCTGTGCTCGTTGCCCGGTTTCAGCCAGTGGGTGCCGGCGCCGAAACCGGCACGATGCCGCGCCGGCACGATCAGCGCCTTGACGTCTGCGCCCAGCGCGCGTTCGCGCGGCACGCCGAACATCGCCTGCGCAGCCGGGTTCCATTCGACGACGTGGCCGTCGGCGTCGGTCGTGACGATCGCCGCCAGCGCGTGGTCGACGACGGCGCTCTTGAACGCTTCGCTGCGGCGCTCGCGCTGCAGCGACTCGCGCAGCGACGCAAAGGTTTGTGTGATCGTCGTTACCCACGGCTGCCAGCGCGGGCCGAGTTTCGGCTCGGCAGCAGCGTCGTCTTGCGCGATGTGCTGCAGATAGCCCATCACGCGCAACGCCGGAACGATGATGCGCCACTGCAGCATCGACTGCCCGATCAGCACCACGAGCAGCAGCGCGACGGCGATCAACAAGTAGGGCAGCACCAGCGGCAGCACGCCCAGCCAGAGCGCACGGGTGGGCGCCAGCAGCACCAGCGTCCACGGCGAGCCCGGCGTGCGCAACGCCAGCATCTGGTGCCCGGCGACGGCGTGCGGCCGGCCCTGCGCCGCTGCGGCGGCGGCGATGTCGGCACCGGCCACGCCGTGCGGCAGGCGCTGCTCGAGCAAGGGCGCGCGCGCCACGGCCGGCGTCGCCGAACCTGCCGCGCCGCGCGCAGACTTCGCTGCGTCCGGCGGGGTTGCGTCGGCGGATGCAGCGGTGTCGCGTGAGGGTGCGGCTGAGTCGCGCGGCGTGCGCGCGCCATCGCGCAGCACGCCAACTGCCGGCTCGGCCAGCGGCAGCGTGCGATCGGCGACGACGTGGCCGGCATCGTCGACGATCCAGGCGCGCCACGGTTCGCGCGGCAAACGGTCCAGCAAGCGCTCGAGCGCCGACAACTTCAAATCGGCACCGACGACGCCACGAAACTCGCCGCCGTGGTACAGCGGCGCTGCGCGCGATACGACGAGGCCGCGGCCGTCGGCGTCGACATAGGGCGCCGTCCAATACGGCAGGCGCGCGCTGTTGCGCTCGGGCGTTCCGCTGCGAAAGTGTTCCTGGGCGTACCACGCGTCCAACGCAGCGCGCAGCGTGGGCTGGCCGCGCGCTTGCGCCACGTCGCGGCTGGGCAGCCACGGAAACAGCGCCACATGCGGCTGCGGCCAGCCGAACAGATAGGACCCCGCCAGATCCGGGTTGCGCAAGTGCGCCAGCTCCATCACGATGGACAAGGACTGCAACATGCCGAGCGCCTGCGGCGTTGGCGCCGCAGCGTCGGCCCAAAGCAGCTGCGCGACTTCGCGCCGCACGAGTTCGGGCAAGCTGTCCAGCGTATGGCCGTCCGCAGCGGTTGCGTCGCCCGCGCGCGTGCGCACCGCGGCAGTGAGGACGCGGTCTGCCGGCGTGATCGCCTCGCCCAGGGCGAGGTCCTTGTGGGCTCGGCGCTGCATGTCGAGCACGTGATCGGTGACGCTCGCCACCGCCGCGTCGATCGCCGCCCCATGCGCGCGCGCGTCCGCCGCGGCGCTGTCCAGCGCGCGCTGGTATTGGCTCGCGCCTTGCCACTGGGCGAACAGCGCGAGCAAGGCGAACACCGGCGCCACCGTCAACCACAGCAATTTGCGGTAGCGGCGCAGCAGGCGCTGCGCCGACATCTCATGGCTCTGCGTCAATGCCGCAGCGCTGCCCCGGCTGCTCTCCTGCAGCGCGCTCGCAGCCGGCCCGGTGCGCATCACGGAACGAACACGTAGCCGACGTTGCGCACCGTCTTGATGACTTCGGGCTTGTCCGGGTTGCGCTCGATCTTGCGGCGCAAGCGCATGACGCGCAAGTCGATCGAGCGGTCGAACACGTCCCAGCCGCGGTTGTGCGCCTGCTCCATGATCTGGTCGCGGTTCAGCGGGCGGTTCGGATGGCGTGCAAACAGCGCGAGCAGGTCGAACTCGGCTGCGCTGATCTCGATTTCAGCGCCATTCGCACCGAACAGGCGGCGTTCGTCGAGGTCCAGGGCGCACGTGCCGAAGGATTGGCGATGCGTCGCTGCACGCTCGACTGCCGGCAGAGGTGTCGGCGCTGCGGCGGCGGCAACTGCTGCCGCCAGCGCAGATTGCGTCAACTGCAGGCGACGCACCACGGCGCGCACGCGCGCCAGCAGCTCGCGCATCTCAAACGGTTTGGGAATGTAGTCATCGGCGCCGAGCTCCAGCCCGACGACACGGTCCACCGCTTCGCCCACCGTCGTGAGCATGACGATGCCCGTGCCCGGGTGCGCGTCACGCAGCCAGCGCGCCAGCGACAAGCCGTTCTCGCCGGGCATGTTGACGTCGAGGATTGCCGCGTCGGGAACCGCCTGGGCGATGAGCTGGCGCGCCAGCAGCGCATCCGCCGCAGTGCGCACGTCGAAACCGTGGCGCACGAAGTACTCGTCGAGCAATTCGCGCAGTTCGGGCTCGTCGTCGACGACCAGCACCGTCGGCTTCTGGCGCCGTTCTTCATCCGCCGTGGGATCCGCTTTCACCGTCGGCAAGCGTTGCATTGTCGGGGCACCATCATATCGACTGCGCATGGCGCGCTGCGCCTGGGACGACGCGATAGCCCGGCAGGCGAGACCCCCGTCGAAGGCGGTGGTCTGCATGCGTCGAGCGACGTGCCGGGCGGCGCTGGAACTCTCGGGTTTGCTCAGTGTCAGGACCTCATGTATCAGCCGCCTTTCAAGGCAGACGCCGTTGTGTTTCGTTTGTTGCGCCACGCACAGTGCAACGCTCGTACGTCGCCGCAGCGCAAAAATTCCCTGCCTCCGGCCGATTTGCATACGGACTTACGAGCATGGTTGGCATAGGCAAAGACGAAGAGCTGCGTGCTACCCTTTCCCGCCGCTGGCGTGCACGCTCTTGCGTGCGCCGGCACCGCAAAGTCGAAGAGTCATCAACCCCGAACAAGGAGACGCGCATGGTCGCGAAATCATTCACTTCCCTGCTTGCAGCAAGTGCCTTGTGGTGCCTCGTGGGTGCCGCCCAGGCCCAGGTTCCGCAATACGGCGCGAACATCACGTATGACCAGGCGCACAAGACCCTGGCCGCGGCGATTGCAGACGCGCGCAAACAGAACATTCCCATGGCGGTGGCGATCGTCGACACCGCCGGCCAACTGATGGCCTTCGACCGCATGGACAACACCCAGATCGGCAGTATTGCGGTGTCGCAGGACAAGGCGGTGTCGGCGGCTCTTTACCGGCGCCCGACGAAGGTGTTCCAGGACGCGCTCGCCGGCGGCGGAGCGGGTC
>JBEBHW010000447.1:0-3792 GCA_040081145.1 Burkholderiaceae bacterium | reverse complement strand
ACGGCATCATCGCCACCGACGAGCGGCTCGACGTGGAGACTGCGCGCCTGAACGAACTCTCGTCGCAAGTGGTGGCGCGGAAGGATGCTTCGCGGGTGGGGGAGTTGCAGGCGCTTGCGGGGGCATTGAGCCGCACTTCGGCCACTGTAGCTGGGGTGATCGTGAATGAATACTGACCTAGGAATCCCTCTGCATAAAGGCGATCTAATGGGGTGGCCACAGGGGGGGCGCTTTGACTGATCTGATTGCCCTCAACGCAGCGCAGGTAGAAAGCGAGTCAGACCCCTTTACCGAAACGCGTTATAAGCAGTTTGCTCGATGGATTTCCCCGACGGCGCGGGACCTGCTTGACGTGGGATGCAATACCGGACGCGGGGGGCTGGCGCTAAAAGCTGCCCTACCCGGGCTTGCAATCGTCGGGCTTGATCTTGTTGAAGCTCGCCTTGACCGACTGCCAAGGGCGGCGTATTCGAGGGCAATCTGCGGCTCTGCCGCGGCCATCCCGTGTGCCGATGATGCCTTTGATGCGGTTGTAGCTGGCGAATTCATTGAGCACCTCAGGCCCCTCGACGCAATGGCATTCTTTCACGAGGCATTTCGGGTCTTGCGCATTGGCGGCGTGCTCGCCTTGACAACGCCCAATCCCAGTGACATCAAACGACGACTGCGTGGAAAATCCGTCCTGGGCGGAAGCCACGTCTCACAACATCATCAAGAGGCACTAGTGCTTCAATTTCAGATGGCTGGATTTGGTTCGGTCTCTGTTCGTGGGACAGGAAAAGTTTCTTGGTACCTCGGTACCCGATTTCCATTGAAATGGCTGTATGGCAGCTTCCTGGTTGCTGGCAGGAAGTATTGACCCGCATTGCGAGGCCTCTCCCTGGCACGCGGGACCTCGTGCTTCGCAACTTTTGGGGGCGGGAAATGAGGCAATTTAACGGCAGTCGACGCAAGGTGAAGGGATGAACTCGCGCCCCTCGGCTGGACTTGCATCCGTGCTGGATCAGATTTGGCTGAGCGCAATGTCCCTGGCAATATCGTTGGCGTTCATTCGTTTCGCGACCAAAGAAGATTACGGTGCCTATCTCATATTGCTCACGCCACTCTCGCTAGTGCAGGGGATTCAGAATGCGTTGATCTTGTCCCCTATTGCCACCGTTCTGCCCGGTGCTTCGAAGAGCGAAGCGGCGGTCGTTCACAGCACTGCTGTTGCATCGCTGACCGCCTTCGTGGTTGTCGCTGCAGTCATCAGCGCAATCGGATTGAGTATCTATCAATGGACTGAATTTGGCACTTTGCAACCGACCCTAATCCTTGGCTTTTCGCTTGCGGTGGCGGGCATTGGTGCCCGTGAGGGCGCGCGAACTCTTTGCTATGCAAAAGGAATGGCTTGGGTGGCGTTACGCTCCGACTTGATCTACGGCGGCGGCCTTCTGGCTGGCATCTTGGCACTGTGCTACTTCACCATCCTGTCCCCTGAAAACGCCCTGCTTGCAACTGCTATTGCGGCACTGTGGACATACGCCTTCAGACTGCGGCACTTGGGCGCGTTGGAAATGGATCCAGTTGTATTGCGCAAGTTCTGGGCGTGTGGAAAGTGGGCGATTGGCGGCGTGCTCGTGACGTGGGTCAATTTAAGCGCCTACCCTCTCGTCGTCGGCGCGGCGCTTGGCAGCGATGCCGTTGCGGAAATCAATGTTGCTCGACTGTTTCTCGTACCTGTTGCCTTGGCAATTGCGGCTTGGTCCAACGTGTGTCGTCCAAAGATCAGCGGGTGGATGGCGCAGGGCATGCAATCCGAAATCGAGAATGTATCGGTCCGGTCCATCAGACTGGGACTGGTGATGCTGGCGATTGCTGCGGCGCTGCTGTTGCTTGCCTATCCATCGATAGAACCGCATTTGGGTGGGGCCTACCGAGGGCTGCGTCCGATTGTCATTCTTTGGGTGATCTTCTTTGCGCTCAATTTGGCGCGCAGTGTGTTTATGGCAACGCTGATGACCACGGCGGCCGACTACAAGCGATTGCAGGCGGCAAGTTGGGTGGCCCTGATCGTTGCATTGCCTGGGCTGGCTTTGTTGAGTAGCCTGGGGTCGATCTGGGTCGTCGGAGTATTGGTTGCCGCCGAAGCTGTACATCTCTTGATGATCAGGGGACCGGTCATCAGGCGATGGAAGGGGGCGGCGGTTGTACTCTGATCGTGCCATCCTGGTTAGCGTATGCGTCTGCACTTATCGACGCACGGAACTTCTGATTGGTTTGCTTGAAAGCCTGGTTGCGCAGACGTTGCCGCACGAAAATTTCGAGGTGATTGTTGTTGAGAACGATCAAGCTGCCGCAGCGCAGAACGAAGTCAAGCGGTTTGCAGCTGCACATCCATCGCTTTGCGTGCGCTACGCGGTGGAGCCGCAACAAGGCATCTCGTTCGCGCGCAACCGAACGGTGAACATGGCAAGTGGCGAATATCTGGCTTTCATTGACGACGACGAGGCAGCAGCGCCGGCCTGGCTCGCTCATATGTTGGATTGCCTCCATCAATTTGGAAGCGATGCAGTATTTGGGCCGGTTATTCCCGTCTTTCCGCCCGGCACCCCCGCATGGATCGTGCAAAGTCACTTCTTCGACCGGCAGAGATATCAAACCGGCACCACCCTGGGCTGGGGCGACGGGCGCACTTGCAATGCGTTGGTGACGACAAGCATGGCTCGGAAGCGCCTCCCGGTGACATTCGAACCCCGCTTGGCCAGGTCGGGCGGCGAAGACACAGACTTCTTCAAATGGCTTACCGGCCAGGGCGGACTGATGACGTGGTGCGATGACGCCATCGTGTCAGAGTTGGTGCCGGCGCAGAGACAAACCCTGCGCTACATACTGGCGCGAAGTCTTCGTAGCTCGGTTGTCTTTTGGCGCGAGACATATGCCGGTCGCACAGCCAGTTGGCGCTACAAAAGGGCGCTCGTTGGTTTGGTCGGGGCGTGCTTGTTCGGGTTGGCAGGACTTGCTGCGTTTCCGCTCGGCCTCGGGCCTGTGGCGCGAGCCTGGTCTAGAAGCATGAAGTTGCTGGGTAGAGCCGCGGCACTCGGCAGGGGCGAATACGTTGGTTACGGAGGCACCGTATGACCCTTCTCCTCGCCTATGTTGTCGAGTTGGGCCCGTTGCTTGTTCTCGCGGCGCTCCTTGGCGCGGTATTGGCGGGCTACGCACCCTGGATCTGGCGGCACCCCGAACGCTGGTTGCTTTGGGCCATTCTTATTCTCGCCATTGCTAAGGTGGGCGACGACAGCTCTGGCGAAGGTAGCTTGTTTCGGCAGATCACCTGGGGCGGCTTGTTTCTCTTTGCATTCTTTCGGATGCTGGTGAAAGACGACGGGGCGACTCCAACCGATGCCCACTCAGTTCCCGTGTTGTTATGGGGCATGCTGGCCTACGCGTTTGCGTCGGTCATGTGGTCACCGATTCCGCTCACATCGTTCAAGCGAGCGTTGCAGTTGTTCGGCGTGCTTCTCCTCGCGCTGGTAATACTCCGTAGCACAGACAAGGGGCGGCCGCTGCAGGCTCAAATCCAAACTCCAGTCCTTGTCGTTCTGCTTGCCGGCCTGTTGGCCGCGCTCATCAGCCCATCGCTAACTTTCGACACCGACCAATCTTTGCGTGGAATCAGTTCGCACAAGAACACGTGGGGCCAGCTTTCACTACTTGCCTGCCTCACCTTGGGCTACTTAGCAATCACAAGCCACACGAGGAAGTGGTTGACGCTCGTAGCGCTCGGGGTGGCGGTTGTGTCGCTTGCGC
>JBEBHW010000446.1:0-3796 GCA_040081145.1 Burkholderiaceae bacterium | reverse complement strand
CCAGAAGACCCGACCCTGCGTCGTGGTCTCGCCCGACGAGATGAACGCGCACTTGCGCACCGTCATCGTGGCGCCGATGACCACGGGCTCGCGACCCGCCCGCTTTCGCATTGCACTCACATTCCAGGGCAAGCAAGGCCTGATCGTGCTGGATCAGATACGAACGCTTGACCGTGCGCGATTGGTCAAGCGATTGGGTGCCCTCCGCCCAGCCACACTGGGGGCGACGCTGCAGACTTTGCAGGCCATGTTTGCGGGGTGATTCAACGGGCGACGGCTGCGAGTGTGCAGAGGCCGCTTGCTGCTTGCTGTCACCCGTTGAAAGCGGCCCAGCCCCTATGAAGTCGCTCGCGGCAGACCCGTTCTCCGCCGGCGGACGATTCAGTTCTTCGCGTCGCCTTGGACGCGGCCGCTTACTCCACGGTTGTCCTGGAGATCGACAACGACTTGGTCACTCTCAAACGCCAAATACGCCGTGGTCTCGACCCCCTCGAGAATCGATCGCGAGATGATCTGAAAGCTGGTGTCGCTCAACCACCGCCCCTTCGCGGCGCGGAGCAGGCCGGCCTCAGCGTCATTGACGCGGAAGTAGCCATCCAGACCGAGCGGGCCGCCGACACGCAAATCAGGAAGTCCGGCTCTGCTTCTATCGAACAGCGCTTCGTAGGCCGGTGTGGGCGCCACCAAGTCGAGCCGCAGTGATTTCAGCCCGAGGGCGTTGTTCCCAAACCGATACGACTTGCCGGAGATGATGCCGGCCAGTGGTGATGCTGGGCCGACTTCGGTGGGTTTTTCGGTGGCCACGTCGTGGACGCGTGCAGCCAGGCGCGCGCCTGCGGTTGCATCGGCGGGCAGCGCAGAGTCGGACTTGGTTGCGCCGGTGAGCCGGTCGATCAACGGGACGAACGGGTAGTGCCACCGTCCGGTCGCGACGGCAACCATGTCGACATCCGGCAAGACGATGATCAGTTGGCGCAGGAAGCCGACGGCCATGTATGCGCGCTTGTCCGGAATGGTCCACCAGCCGTTGGCGTAGCGAAAGCTTGGTGTGGTGCCCAGGCGCATGTCGACCGACGCGTGATAGACCTTGTCGACCCAGCTCGCCGGCTGCAGCTGTTGCCCGGCCCACTCGCCGCCGTGCAGATAGAGGTAGCCGATCTTCGCCATGTCACGCGGACGCATGAAAAGGCCGTAGCCGCCGATCGTGACCCCCCGCGGGTCATGGCGCCAGGTGACGTCGTCGATGCCCAGCGGCGTGAAGAGCTTCTGCCTCGCGTAGTCCAGGGCACTGGCGCCCGTCTTCTTTGCCAGAATCGACGACAGCAGATGCCAGGTGCCGCTGTTGTAATCGAAGGTCAGGCCTGGGGCCTGCGCCATCGGCCGATCGAGGATGAAGCCGACCCAGTCGCGACTGCGCCCCATCTGCAGCATCGTCTCGGGCGGCGCATTGCTCAGCGGCTCGCGCCAGTCGAGGCCCGAAGTTGAGTCGAGCAGAGTGCTCAGCGTCATCGCCTTCTTGTTTGAGTCGACGCTGGCCACCTTTCGCTCAGGGAACAGGTCGATGACCGACTGATCGAGCGGACCCAATGCGCCCGCCTTGAATGCAATCCCGGTCAATGTGCCAACGGTATTGCTCGTGCGTTACGCATCCCTCGCCGCGTTGCCACTCCAAACCGGCGCCCGCACGTCGCGCACATGCTGCAGCCCCACGTCCGCGCAGCGGTTCACGCCCAGCAGAGCCATGTCGCGGTCGACCTCGTCGACCAGCAATCCGATTGCATGCGCCACGCCTTCCTCGCCCGCTACCGCAGCAGCAAAGTTGAGCGGCCGCCCGACAAAGACGAAGCTTGCGCCGAGCGCCAGGGCCTTGAGCACATCGGTGCCGCGGCGGATGCCGCCGTCCACCATCACCGGCATGCTGCCTGCGCCTGCCACGATCTCGGGCAGCATGCGCAGGGCCGCGATCGCGCTGTCAAGCTGGCGCCCGCCGTGGTTCGAGAGGATGAGCGCGTCCGCGCCGTGGTTGCGCGCGAGCTGCGCGTCGGCCGGGCTGAGGATGCCCTTCACGACGAGCGGCCCGGGCCACGCCTTGCGAATCGCCGCGACGTGGGTCCAATCAAAATGGTCGCGCTTGGAAAAGTCGCGCAGGACGGTCGCCGAGAGAATCGGCGCGCCGCGCTCGGCGAATGCATTCTCGAAGTGCGGCATGCCGTGGCGCAGCAGCGTGGGCAGCACGGTCCTGGCGAGCCAGCCTGGGCGCACGAGACCGTCGTACGCGAGTCGCAGGCTGGGCTTGAGCGGCGTCGAAAACCCGGCGCGCGCGTTGTTCTCGCGGTTGCCTCCGACGGGGCAGTCCACGGTGAGCATCAAGGTCTTGATTCCCGCGGCGGCCACACGCTTCAGCAGCGCGTTGATGCGTTGCGGCTCGCCGGGCAGATAGGCCTGGAACCAGCTCGCCGGCGCGGCCTCGACGATCTCCTCCAAGCGCGCCAACGACGCGCCGCTGATCACGGTGGGAACGTTCGCGACGTGCGCGGCGCGCGCGACAACGACGTCGCCACGGTACGCGCTGAGCGCGAGCATTCCCATCGGTGCCACGCCGAACGGCGCGGCGTACTCCATGCCGAGCAGCGTGGTGCGCTGGCTGCGCTGCGACACGTTGCGCAGCACTTGCGGCACGAGCGCCAGCTCGCGAAACGCCTGGAGGTTGTCGTCGAACGCGAGGTTCTGCTCGGCGCCGCCGGCCACGTAGGCGAACACCGGCCGCGGCAGCACGCGGCGCGCCGCGCGCTCGAAGTCGTCGAGGCAAAGCATGGGGGCGAGGCTGCGACGGGACGCAGGCGGCGCAGGGTTACTCATGAATGACTCTATTCGCGGGGCAGTGAATAATCGAGCGACGATACCCACAAATCGAGGAGACGAGGCATGTCCGGTCTGAATTCTCTTGCGCGCACCCTGACCCTGTTCGCCGCCGCGCTGCTCGCCGCGCCGTCCGCGATGTCGCAAGCGACGCCGCAAAAAGGCGGAACGCTCGTGATCGTGGTCCAGCCCGAGCCGCCCACGCTCGCGGCGTACCAAAGCACGGCCGGCCCGGTGGGCCAGGTCACGACCAAGGTCTACGAGGGCCTGCTCGAATACGACTTCGACCTCAAGCCTCAGCCCGGTCTGGCAAAGTCGTGGAGCCTCAGCGCGGACGCGAAGACCGTCACCTTCAACCTGCAGGAAGGCGTGAAGTTCCACGACGGCAAGCCCTTCACGAGCGCCGACGTGCAGTTCAGCGTGATGGAGGTGCTGAAAAAAGTGCATCCGCGCGGACAGAATACGTTTCGCGCCGTCACCGCGGTGGACACGCCCAATGCGCTGACCGCCGTGTTCCGCCTCAGCGAACCGGCGCCCTACATGATGATGGCGCTGTCGTCGTATGAATCGCCCATCATTCCCAAGCACATCTACGGTGAAGGCGACGTTAAGACGCACCCGGCAGCGAACACGCCGGTGGGAACGGGGCCGTTCAAGTTCGGTGAATGGCAAAAGGGCCAGTTCATGCGCTTCGATCGCAACCCGGACTACCGCAAGCCGGGGCTGCCGCACCTGGACCGCATCGTCGCGCGCTTCATCGCCGACGGCGGCACGCGCTCGGCCACTCTCGAAACGCAAGAGGCGCACATGGCAGGCTTCGGCGCCATCCCGCCGGTGGACGTGAAACGCCTGCAGGCGCTGCCGCACATCGAAGCCACATTCAAGGGCTACGAGATGCAAGCGCCGATCGTGCAGCTCGACTTCAACACGACCAAGC
>JBEBHW010000445.1:0-3800 GCA_040081145.1 Burkholderiaceae bacterium | reverse complement strand
CGCCGCGTGTACTCCACCGCGACGTCGTGCGCGCGCCGCGCCGCGCCGAGCCAGCGCATGCAATGCGTGAGGCGCGCCGGGCCCAGACGCACCTGGGCGTTGCGAAACCCCTGGCCGAGCTCGCCGAGCACGGCGCTGCGCGGCACGCGCACGCGCTCGAACTCGACGACGGCGTGGCCACCGGGCGAAACACAATCGATCGTGTCGAGCTGGCGCACGATGCGAAAGCCCGGCGCATCGATGTCGACGAGGAACATGCTCGCGCCGATGTCCACACCCGCGGCGTCGAAAGTGCGCGCCATGACGATGTTCAGCGCCGCGCCGGGCACGCCCGTGATGAGCCATTTGCGACCATCGATGACGAAGTCATCGCCGTCGGCGCGTGCCGATGTTTTCAGCAGCGACGGGTCGGCGCCGGCACCGTCGTCGGGTTCGGTCATCGAGAACACGGTGCGGATCTGCCCGGCCACTAGCGGGCGCAGCCAGCGTTCCTTTTGCGCCGGCGTGGCGATTTTGTGCAACAGGTTCGTATTCCCTTCGTCGGGCGCCTGGATGTTCAGCGCGAGCGGCCCGAGCAGGCTGTAGCCCGCGGCTTCGAAAACGACCGCCATGCCGCGGTGGTCCAGGCCCAGGCCACCCCACTCGACGGGTGCGTGCGGCGAGAGCAGGCCGGCGGCGCGCGCCAGGGCGACGAGTTCGAGGCGCAGCGCGTCGCTCGGGCCGTGCGCGTCTTGGCGCGGATCGTTCTCGCGCGGGATGACTTCGTCGCGAATGAACGCCGTGACGCGCTCGCGCAGTTCCACGTGCTCGGGCGGCAGCGCAAAGTCGATCATCGGGAGGCTCCAGGGGTATGCGGCAAAGTGTCGAGGATCGTCGCGGCGCGGCCGAACAGCAGCGGGATCGCCGGCACGAAACGCTCCCACAACGCATCGGGCCGGCGGCCGCTGCGGTGCAGGTGCACATTGAGGCATGAGATTGCGCCGAGGCGGTAACCGGCAAACGCCTGGTACCAAGGCAAGTCGTCGCAGACCTCGCCCATTGCCTGGGCATAGCGCGCGGCGATGTGCTGCGGGCTCAGCGGGCAGCAAGGCCGCCAGTCGGCAGGCCAGCTCGCGGGGTCGGCCGCCATCATCATCCAGCCGGCGTCGATGCGTCGGCTGCCGATGGATGCCAGTTCCCAGTCGATCACTCCCGTCAACCGACCCGCGTCGAACAGCGCATTGCCGGGTTGGCAGTCGCCGTGCACGAGGCCGATCGGCGCGCCGTGCGGCCGCGTCGCGAGCAGGCGCTCGCGTGCGGCGTGGCCTTGCGCTATCCACTCGGCGCGCGGCGCCTTCGCGAGAACCGGATCCCAGCGCACGATCTCGTCACCCAACCCGCGCGGCGCCTCCCAGTGCGGCAATTGGCGCTGCCAATCGAAGCGGTGCAGCGCGGCCGTGGCGGCAATCGTCTGCTCCCAGAGCGGCGCGACTGCGACGGGTGAGAGGTCAAAGGCAGAGTCGGGTTGCCAGATAAAAAACGGTTGCCCGGCGAGCTTCTCCATCATGATGAACGGCGTGCCGAACCACGCTTCGCCCGCGTCCGCGTAAGGCACGTCGGGCACGGGCAAGCCGGCACTGAAAAGCGCACGCAGCAATGGCGCCTGGCGGTAAACGTCGGTGTTGCCGCTGCGCCGCACGCCCGGTGGCGCAAGCTTGAGCACGAGGCCGCGGCGACTGCTGCGCGCGGGCCCGACCAGATCGAAGCCGAACGTCAAGCCGGCGTGGCCGGCTTCCATCACGCGCAGTCCTTCGGCGGTGCTTCCTGCGCCGCAGACCCTGTCGACAAAGCGCGCGAGCCGCGGCGCGATGGACTCGATGCCCGGCGGTGGCGGTCGCGCGGCGACAGATGGCTGCGCCACGTCAATTGTCCTTCAGCCACTCGGCGAGCACCGGCGCCACGCGCAAGTGCGCGGGAATCCGATCCATGCCGATGCGCCGGTCGAGTTCTTCGTGCCAGTGATAAATGCGCCGCTCCTGATAGTTCAGCGGCACGCCCTTGAAGCCGGGTGAGGTGAGCGACGCCTGGATGGGTGCGACGAATGCGATGTCTTCGTCGAGGATGCGGTCGAAGTTGGCGATGCGCGTCTGCCACAGCGGGTCGCGCGGGCCGCCGCCCCAGTCGGGAGCGAACCACAACACCTCCATCAAGGTGCGCTCGATGCCGAGCGGCCACAGCACGACGCATGGCATTCCACTTGCCGAGATCGGCAGGATCATGTTCGGAAAGACGTGATAGCTCGGGTTGTGGTCGCGTTCGATCGCCGTTGCGCTGGCCATCTCGGGCATGCCCAGTGCGCCGGGGTCGACCCAATTGGGTCGGCGGTTCGGCGTGAGCATCATCGAGTGTCCGTGCTCCCAGAGGTGAATGCTGGTGCCCGCCGAATCGAAGATGCGGTGCGTCGTGTGCTGGTGCAGGAGGCGGAAGTGATACGCCTCGAGGAAATTCTCGAGGAC
This sequence comes from Burkholderiaceae bacterium, assembly GCA_040081145.1. Lineage (GTDB taxonomy): Bacteria > Pseudomonadota > Gammaproteobacteria > Burkholderiales > Burkholderiaceae_C > JAEMQF01. Next base: position 1,305 of record JBEBHW010000445.1, on the reverse strand, counting down.
GACCTTGAAATTCCCTGCAAGCTCGAGCGAGCGTTGATTGACGAGGCGCAGGTCGTGCAGCGGCAAGTGGCGGAAGTAGCGAGCCACCGGTTCGAGAAAATCTTCCAGCGACTGCGCAATCGGGTCTTCGCAGACGAAGATGAAGTTGCCGAGCAAGCCGCAACGCACCGGCACCAGGCTGCGGCACGCAAGGTCGATGCCGGCGAAGTCGCGCACGTCGGTGACGGCCTTGAGCGTTCCGTCCAGCCCGTAGGTCCAGCCGTGGTAGCCGCACGTGAACAATCCCGGCGCGTGGCCCGAGTCGGCGCGTGCCACCGGTGCACCGCGGTGCCGACACGTGTTGTAGAACGCGCGCACCACGCGGTCCTCGCCGCGCACGACGAGAATCGGCGCACCGCTCTGGCGGCGCACGAAAAAACTGCCGACCTCGGGCAACTGGTCGGTGTGGCCGGCGTAGACCCAGGTCCGCTTGAACAGCGCGTCACGCTCGAGTTCGAAAAATGCGGCGCCCGAATAACGGCCCGCCGGCAGATCCGGCAGGCGCGGGAACGACGCCGGCGGCTCGCGCCGCGCGTGCGCCTCGGCGACGCCGGCTTCCCAGCGCGCGATCGTCTGCGCGTCCAGGCCGGGCAACTGCCGGTGAGCGCTGTCGGCGGGCGACGCAGTGGGCTTCATCGCCGACGATTCAAATCACGCCATCGGCCTGCAGCGTTGCCAAGCGCTCAGCGGAAATCCCGAGCCAGTCGACGTACACCGCGCGGTTGTGCTGCCCGAGCGACGGCGCGTCGCCGCCGCCGCGCACCGGGCTGCCGGAGAGCTTGAGCGGCGAGCCGAACACCTCGACCGTGGTGCCCGCCACCTGCACCGGAACGAACATCTCGCGCGCGCGCAGGTGCGGGTCGGCGACAACTTCGTCCATCTTCTTGATCGGCGTGAGCGCGATGCGGTGCCCGGCCATGGCCTCGAGCTCGGCCTTGGTGCGCTGCAAGAACCACCGGTCGATGATGGGCACGATGCGGCGCTTGTAGGTCGCTTCGTCAAAACGCTTCACCATCGTGTCGATCTCGGGGTCGTCGGCAAGTTCGGGTTCACCGAAGATCGCGCACGAGTCGCGCCACAGCTTGTCGCTGTACGAGCCGAAGAAGACGAAGCCGTCCTTGCACGCGAACTGGCCGTAGGGCCGGGCAAACGGATGCGCACTGCCGAGCGGTTGCGCGACGGTGCCGCTGACGGTGTAGTTGACGATGGCACTCTCGGTGAGCGTGACGACGGAGTCCTGCTGCGAGATGTCGACCAATTGACCCA
>JBEBHW010000444.1:0-3808 GCA_040081145.1 Burkholderiaceae bacterium | reverse complement strand
GCTTCGCGCGGCGCGCGCCTATGAGCGCGTGCGGCCGATTCAGCGCGCGGCGATCGGCTGATTCGGACCGCGGCGCCGCGCCGGGCAGCGGTTCGAGAGGAAGGAAGCCACAAAAAAACAAACCCGGCCGAAGCCGGGTTCATGGAATGCAAAGCAGCTCGATTTACTTGGTCGCGGGCTTGACTTCGACGGCCTTGACTTCGGCACCCTTGGCGTCAGCGGCCTTGGCTTGCGCCTTGGCCTTGGATTTGACCTTGGTCTTCTTCGCGGCGACGTCCTTCTTCGCGACTTCGGTCTTCGCTGCCAGGGCAGGCGCCGCCGCCGTTGCTGCGGCGGCGACCGGCGCAGCCGGCGTTGCGGCAGGCGCAGCCGCCTGGGCAAAGGCGCCGAGGGTGAAAGTGGTGGCGATCAAGGCGGTGATGAGGTTCTTCATTCGAGAGTCCCGTGGGTTGTTGAGGTGGCAAGGAGCGGATTGCTCGCATGCACAACGCCGGGCGCTTCAGCCGAGTTGACCCTGCAGATGTTTCCAGGTGTCAGCACAGCGCAGAGCGGTGCGCATGAACACCGATCCACAACCCGGCTAATCGAAGCGCCCTTCGCGAAGCCACTTCGTCGCGACCCACTTCTCGCCCTCGATCACCGGCGCGCCGCCGTGCAGCGAGCGCGTCATCGGGTGCGCGCGGTCGTAGCTGAAGAACACGGCGTTGCCTTTGCACGGCGCGACGTCCAGGTGCACGTCAGGGAACACGGTGGCGCCGCCCTTGGCCGGCGTGTTCAGGTAGCACACGAGCGAGGCGACGCGTTGCCCGCCGCGCGTCAAGATGCTCGCCGTACCGCTTTTTGCGGGGTCGAAGTAGTCGTAGTGCGGCTTGTACTCTGCACCGGGCCGGTAGCGCAGGATCTGCAGGCCTTCGCCGTTTTCCACCGGCCAGCCGATCAAGGCACCGATGCGCGCCTCGAGCTGCTGGATCAGAGGCGTCTCGCCGCGCGCGAAGAACATGCCGTCGCTGGTGCGTGCCTCGTTGACTTCATTGCCGCCCGTGGCCATCTCGACGGTTTCAGAGCGAATCAGCCGCGTGCGCGCGCTCTGGATGAGTTCATCGCACTCGGCGTCGCTGAACAGCCCGCCGAAGACGACGATGCGCGGGTTGCGCATCGCCATCACGACGCGCACGTCGCGGTCATGCGCGCGCAGCGAGGTCTGCGGCCCCTCGGCGAGCGGCTCGGGCACGATGCTCGGCGCCGGCAGGTTGGCCGCCTTGGCGTGATCGTTCAGGTGACTGCGCAGCGCGGCCTCGAGCGCCGCGATCGCGACGTCTTCGCCCCAACCGCTGGTCAGCATGGCCTTCAGCACCACGTCGGGGGATTGGCCGGCGCTGGCCTGGGCGACGATCCACTCGCGCAGTTCGGGTGTGACAGGCTGATTGCTCATCATTCCTCGTGACCTCTTCTGCGCCGCTGCGCGCGCCAGACTTCGCCGCGGGAACAGCCCCGCGGCTCAGACCAGCGATTTTGCCGGATCCAGCAAGGGCCGCATGCACCACAAGCCGAGCGCCGGGCCGAGCGCCAGCCACGGCAGCACCTGGGCGAGGGGCATTCGCGTCGTCATGAAGACAACGCCCGTGATCGTCGCCACCGAAATCGAAAAGCCGATGCAGTTGACGAGCGTGAGCACGCTGCCGACCTGGGCGCGTGGCGCGTTGCGCGCGGTGAGCGCGCTGAATTGCGGCGAGTCGCCCGAGACGGTGGCGCCCCAGAGAAGAATCCACGCCGCCCAGGCCCACCCGGGTGCGTCGAGAAACCACGGCGCGAGCAGCGCACACGTGCCGCTGCAGGCGAGCTGAAGCGCGGCGATGCGCTCGCTGCCGAAGCGCTGCGCGGTCACCCCGCCGAGCACGCAGCTTAGAGCGCCCACGGCGATCGCCGCGAACACCCACCACGCCACTGCTGCCGCGCTGTCCCAGCGCGCCGCAACGATGAGCGGCACCAGGACGAAAAAGGCGTACAGCTCCCACATGTGGCCGAAGTAGCCGAGCGCCGAGGCGCGCACCTTCGGGTCCTGCACGATGACAAGCAAGGCACGCGGCGAAAACTTCCCCGGCGGCGCCAGGTGCGGGCCGTCCGGAACGAGCGTCGCCATGACGATGCCGCCCAGCGCAGCGACAACCGCCACGGCCCACATCACGCCCTGCCACGGCCACGAGGCGCCGAGTGCGCGCAGGCCGAACGGCAGCGCCGTGCCGAGCACGAGTGCGCCCAACAGCACCCCCAGCGCGAGCCCCAGGCCTTGCGCGTACCAGCCCGCAGCGATCTTCATGCCCACCGGGTAGATGCCGGCGAGACACACGCCTGTCAGAAAGCGCAGCACGAGGAGCCAGCCTATTGAGGGCGGCAACCAGGCGCACAGCGCCGCGCACGCAGCACCGGCGAGCGAACACGTGAGGAACACAAGGCGTGGCGAGAACCGGTCGGCGATGGTCCAAAGGGCAAACGCCAAGGTGCCGGCGATGAAGCCGAGCTGCACCGCCGCCGTGAGCCAACCCACCGCCGCGTCGGGCAAGCCGGATTCGCGCTGCAAGTCGGCCATCACCGCGTTGATCGCGAACCACAGCGACGTGCCGGCAAATTGCGAAAGCGCAATCGCGGGCAGGATGCGGCGCGGGATTGTTGGCAGGGTCGAGCTTGTCGTCAGGGAGCTGCGCTGCATGGTGGGCCGCGGATTATCGCGGGCTCGCTGCTACCTGAAATTGCGGCTGCGCGTCTCCAGGCCCTGCAGCAGCGCCGAATGATCGATCAGCTTGGCCGCGAGCAAGTGCATCACGTCGCCTTCGCGTTGCCATTGGCCGAACACGGTGAGCAGGCGTGCGCCGAGCAGCGGCTTGCGCTGCGCGTCGGCCACGGCGGGCCAGACAATGATGTTCACCGAGCCGGTTTCGTCCTCGATCGTCACGAACACCGTGCCCTTGGCCGTTTCGGGGCGCTGGCGGTGCGTCACCAAGCCGCTGGCGCGGGCGATGCGCCCGTTCGGATAGGTGCGCAGCACGGCCGCGGGCTGCACCTTGAAGGTTGCGAGCTGCTCGCGCAGCATCGCCACCGGGTGCCGGTTCAATGTGAGGCCAAGCGACCTGTAGTCAGCGAGCATCGCCTCGGCTTCGCTGGGCGCGGCGAGCTGCACCGGCGCTTCGTGAGAGCGCGTGGCGCGCAGCAGTTCGGTCGGTCGGGTGTCCACTCCAGCAACCGCCCAGGCCGCCTGATGGCGGTTCGCTTCAGGCAGCCCGTTCTGCCCGTCACCGTCACCGCCGCCACCGACAACAACAACGCCGCGCAGCGCATCCGCCTGCGCGAGGGCGCGCAACTCGTGGGCGTTCAGGCGCGCACGCCGTGCCAGGTCTTCGGCGTCGCTGAACGCGGCGTGAGCCCGCGCGGCGACGATGCGCAACGCAGCGTCTTGCGACAGGCCCGAGATGCGGTTCAAACCCAGGCGCACGGCGTGCAACAGCGACTGCTGTCCGGCATCGTCGGGCTCGAGCGTGCATTCCCACTCGCTGACGCGCACGTCGACGGGCCGCACCGTCACGCCATGCTCGCGCGCGTCGCGCACGAGTTGCGCGGGCGCGTAAAAACCCATGGGCTGGCTGTTCAGCAGCGCGGCGAGAAACGCGTCGGGGTGATGGCGCTTGATCCAGCAGCTCACGTAGACGAGCAGCGCAAAGCTCGCGGCGTGGCTCTCGGGGAAACCGTACTCGCCAAAGCCCTCGATCTGCTTGAAGATGCGCTCGGCGTATTCGGGGGCGTAGCCCTTCTGCAC
>JBEBHW010000443.1:0-3809 GCA_040081145.1 Burkholderiaceae bacterium | reverse complement strand
GCGCGCCCGCGGCGAGCCGGTCGCCGGCCTTGACGTGCACGGCGCTCAGATGGCAGACCATCGTCAGCAGGCCCGAGCCGTGGTCGAGCCAGACCGTCTTGCCGTTGAAGAAGTAATCGCCCACGTCGATCACCGTGCCGGCCAGGGGGGCGACAACCGGAGTCCCCACGGGCGCGGCGATGTCCATGCCGCTGTGCGGGTTGCGCGACTGGCCGTTGAATACGCGGCGCAGACCGAACGAGCTGGAGCGCGGCCCGGCCACGGGCTGCCGCATGTTCAAGGTCTCGGGGACAACGTTGCTGAATGTCGCGATCGTCTGCACCTGATGGGCGCGTTCGCGCTCGTAGCGGGCCAGGTCAGCATTTGACAGGTCGACCTGTCCGGGGGCGACCTTGAGGTGTTGCTCGGCGTAAGTCGCAGGCTGCACTTCGAAGCCGACGCGCCTGGCCGCGCCCTGCGGCCTGTCGATCACGTTCACGGTCGCAGTCCCCACCGGGGTGTTCAAAGCCAGGCCGATCACGGCGCGCCAGGCATTGGAGTCGCCCACCACGAGCGCGGGCACTTTGCCGTAGGTGACTGAGGGGCGCTCAGGCGCAGGCCCGAGTTCCAGCGCGATGACGCCGCCCGGCACCGGGCGCGTCAATACCTGAGCTGCTGCGAGGGAACTTGCTGCGGCACAAAGGAGCCAGACAAAGTGCCAGCCGAGTCGCGCACACGCGCGCTTCGAGGCATCGCCCCAAAGGGGTGCTGCCCTGGATTTATTGGCGCGCATACACGAATTGTGTTCGATCAGGAGCAACCCCTGGGGGGAGATACGACCCGCATTCGAGCGTGTATCAAACGCCGGACACCCACGCATTAGGGATGGTGGCAGGACCTGCTTTCGCCGAAATTAGGGGTGTCGTTAAGCCCACAACGTGTGGTAGGCGAACTAAGACTGGGTTAAGCGAATGACGCAAGACCCAGTGTTCGAAGAGTCAAGGGCGGGGGGGCGAGGTCCATCTCAGGGGCCCGGGCTGCGCACAACACAAACGCAATCTGTTGGAGGTATCTTAAATGTTCTTTCTCAATGGCAAGGCTTCAAAGCAAAGACTTCGCGAGGCCGAAAACGCGCGTCGCAATCGCCAGGAAGTGATCAAGGCGCTGACGCTGGGCCAAGTGTCGCGGCGCGACCTGTTCAAGTGGGGTGTTTTCACCGCGGGCGGGGGGTTGCTGGCGAAGAACGGGTTCAGCCCCTTCGTGAAGAGCGCTTACGCGGGTTCATTCACGGGTACACCGTCGAGCCCGCTCTTCGGCGCAGTTCCTTTCACGCAGCCGATGGCTCGCTTCGACGTGATTCCGCGCAAGCCGATTTCGGCGCTGACCGATGGAACTATCGACCACGGCAACAGCCGCGACGGCTGGGGCAGCCCGTTGATGCCCACGCGCATGGCCAATCTGACGCCCATTCCCGTTCGCGCGGGAGTCGGCACGGGTTGGGGCCCGATCGAAGGTCGCCCGGGCGGCGAAGCCTGGGCACACCAGGGGTGGGACACGCACTATCCGCAAGTCGGCATCGAGATGTGCCAGTACGGCATGGACAGCACGACGATCTACAACCCGCAAGTCGCATCGAGCCTGAACTGCGGCATCGACGCATCGCGCTTCACGTCGCCCAAATGCTTCGCACCGGGCATGCCGGATCAACACGATTCCTCGGTCTGGACCTTCAACGGCACGCTGCCGCCCAAGCTGGTGCTGGCCAAGTATGGCGAGCCGATCCTGTTCCGCCACCACAACAAATTGCCGGGGGATCGCTCGCACAACGGCGGCTTTGGCATTCACACGATCAGCACGCACGAGCACAACGGCCACCACGGCGCGGAGAACGACGGTTTCACCGGCGCGTTCTTCCACCCGGGGCAGTTCTACGACTATCACTGGCCGCTCGTGCACGCCGGTTTTCGCACCATGAACACCGGCGCGACCGATCCGCGCTGCGGCACGCCGGACGGCAACGGCGGCATCATCAACCTTCCCGGTGACTATCGCGAGACGATGAGCACGCACTGGTTTCACGACCACATGTTCAGCTTCACGTCGCAAAACGTCTACAAGGGCAATGCGGCGATGATGAACATCTACAGTTCCATCGATCGCGGCAGCGAGATCCCCGACGCGCTGGGGCCGGGCGGAACGAGTGTCAACCTCTGCCTTCCCAGCGGCAAGGCGAAGGATTGGGGCAACCTCGACTACGACGTGAACCTGCTGCTGTCCGACAAGGCCTGGGGCGCCGAGGGACAGCTGCACTTCGACATCTTCAACTTCGACGGTTTCGTCGGCGACCGGATGCTGGTCAACCTGCTGCACAAGCCCTTCTTCGAAGTCGAGGCCCGCAAGTACCGTTTCCGTATTCTCAATGGCAGCGTGTCGCGCTTCTTCAAGGTGGCGCTCAGCGACGGTTCGCCGATGATCCAGATCGGCAACGATGGCAACCTGCTGCCCAAGCCGGTGGTGCTGACTCAGCTCGACGAGCAGGGCATCGCCGAGCGCTACGACATCGTTATCGACTTTTCGCGCTATCAACCGGGGTCCAAGGTCTGGATGGTGAACTTGGCCGAACAAGACGACAAAGGCCTGCTCGTGAACAAGGTCCGCAGCCTGTCCGAAGCGCTGTCGGGCAAGTCAGAGGACCCTTGCGTGGGCAAGTTTCTCGAATTCCGCGTCAAGGCCAGAACCGCGCCGGATACCAGCCGTGTCCCCGCCACATTGATCCCCAACCCCGACCTGAGCAAGATCCCGGTGGCGCGGACCCGCGTCATCGAATTCGGCAAGGGTGCGAAGAACACCAGCACCGACCTGGAAACGTCATTCGGCGGGCCCTGGGGCGAAAAGGTCGACGGTGGCGTGATGGAGGCGGCCAACTTCGGAAAGGCGACCTTACGGCCCAAGATGAATACCCGCGAGGTCTGGATCCTGAAGAACGGCGGCGGCGGCTGGGACCACCCGATCCACATCCACTTCGAGGAAGGCCAGATCCTCGCGCGCAACGGTTCGGCGGCGAACGTTCCGGCGTGGGAGAAGGGACGCAAAGACGTCTATCGCCTGCGTCCGGGTGGCAGTGTCACGGTCACGCTGCAATTCCGCGATTGGGGCGGCATGTTCATGGAGCACTGCCACAACACGGTCCATGAAGACAACGCGATGCTGCTGCGCTGGGAGATCGACAACTCAGGAGTTCCGCAACTCAAACCCCTGCCGACGCCGATTTCGACGCCCAACGGCGTAACGTTTCGCGACTCGACGCAGTCGAAAGGCGCCTGACGATGCAGGCCGTCACCAGGTTGCGAGTGCGTGCCCTGGCGGCAGTGCTGTGCCTGCTCGTGGGTCAGGTGGCGGACGCCGCCACAGGCTCGGCCCGATCGGCCACGGTGGTGGTGTCGGGCAGCGTGGGTGGCGCGCCCGAAGTCGTGGCATTCAGCGGCAAGGTGCAGATCCGCAGTCACCTGGTCACCGACCCCGACTTCGGCAAGCCACCGACGGTGCACCTGGCGATCGACCTGGTCGATCTGATTGGCAAGGGCTTGAGCTCGGGGGCGAAGTACGTCTGCACCGCCGAGTTCGTAAACAGCACAGAGGTCGACGCGAACGAGGTGATCGAGCTGACGTTTCCGTTTCAGCCGGAGAGCCGCAAGGGCCATCTGGTGGCGCGCGCCGGCAATCTGGCGTTGACGCTGAGGTTCGATGCCCGCAACGGCGCTGTCATCAGCGGCACGGGTCGGGTTTCCGGAATTGAATAAGAGGGCCTGCGAAGGAGAGGGCTGTGGGGC
>JBEBHW010000442.1:0-3809 GCA_040081145.1 Burkholderiaceae bacterium | reverse complement strand
GGCCGGCGGCGAAACCGCGCCGCGCAGTGAACCACGGCGGCACGCAGCCGATCGCCGGCGTGTAGACGAGCGCGATGCCGATGCCCACACCCACGCCGTAAGCCGCGTAAATCGTTGCCATCGACTCGGCGACGCTGCTGAGCCCCAATCCCGCGGCGATCAGGACCATACCGCTGCAGCACACGGCACGCGGGCCGAAGCGGTCGGACAGCATGCCGCCGAAGGCGCCAAGCACGAAGTACACGCCGCCGCACAGCGCAAACACGAGCGACACGTCGGCGCGGCGCGCGTTGAAGGCGTGGCTGAAGGACTCGAAGAACGCCGCAAACGAGTACGCCACGCCGAAGATGACGGCCAGGCTGACGAACGCAGCCCACACGACAACCCAGGCGTAGCGCGGATCTTGCATAGGGGCCGCAGTGTAGGGTGGGGCGGCGCTGCGCGCCGGCAGCGACTCCCTGGGGTCTGCCAGGGCTGCGCTATCGTCGCGCTCTGCACGGCACGCGCACCCGCGCCTCGGCGACGTGCTGCGCCTTTCTGACCCAAGTGGATTCCCGATGATCGACCGACGCCTGTTTCTTCTTGCCGCCTCGCTGGCCGGCACCCAGCGTGCCATTGCACAGACATATCCGGCGCGGCCTGTCCGCTTGATCGTTCCGTATCCGCCGGGCGGCCCGCTGGATATCGCGGCGCGTGCGCTCGCCGAAGGCCTGCGAGGCTTCGCCACCGTGCTTGTCGAAAACCGCACGGGGGCCGGCGGCAACATCGGCGCTGACGCCGTCGCCAAGGCGACGCCCGATGGGTACACGCTGCTCATGGGCGCGGTGGCCACGCACGCCATCAATCCGGCGATCCAGCCGAAGATGCCCTACGACGCAGCGAAGGACTTCGCGCCCATCACGCTCGTCGCCAACGTGCCCAACGTGCTCGTGCTCGAAGCCGGCTACGCCGCGCGCAATCGCCTTCACAGCGTGGCTGCGTTTGTGGCGCACTTGCAAGCCAACCCCGGACGCCTGCAATTCGGCTCCGGAGGCAACGGCAGCGCCGGCCATTTGGCCGGAGAGCTGTTCAAGATGCGCACCGAGACGTTCGCGCTGCACATTCCCTACCGCGGCGCGCCCCCGGCGCAGCTGGCGCTGCTCAGCGGCGAGGTTCACTTCATGTTCGACAACCTCGCCTCAGCCGCGCCGCGCGTGCGCGACGGGCGTCTGGTGGCGCTGGGCGTGACGACGCAGCGCCGCGCGAAAGCCCTGCCCGACATCGTGCCGCTCGCCGAGTCCGGCGTGAAGGGCTTGTCCGACTTCGACATCAGCACCTGGTTCGGCGTGTTCGCCCCGGCCCACGTGCCGCCGGCCGTGATCGAGCCGCTGCACGCGGCCGTGGTGGGCGCAATGAATACGAAGGCCTTCGGCGACGTGCTGGCGCAGCTCGCCGCCGAGCCCGCGCCGAATTCGCCCGCGGAGTTCGCCGCGCTGGTGGCGGCTGAAGCGCGCAAGTACGAGGCGATCGTGCGGCGGGCGAACATCAAGGCGGATTGAGCCGACTGAGATGGAGAAAAGCCCTCGACTCTGCAAAGAATCAAGGGCTTCCGATGCTGGTGGCCAGGGGCGGAATCGAACCACCGACACGCGGATTTTCAGTCCGCTGCTCTACCAACTGAGCTACCTGGCCGCCGTGAGCCGCGCATTCTAGCCGCTGCGCGGCGGCGCCGACTTGCCGTGAAGTGCAGCGTGCGCAAGCTGGCGCTGCGCTACACCGTGCTCGCGCGCTTGTTGCGTGTCAGGTCGACGCCGAGTTGTTTGAGCTTGCGGTACAGGTGGGTGCGCTCCAGGCCGGTCTTTTCGGCAACGCGCGTCATGCTGCCGTTTTCCTGGGCGAGGTGAAATTCGAAATAGCTTTTCTCGAACGCGTCGCGCGCTTCGCGCAGCGGCCGGTCCAGGTCGAAGCTTTGTTCGGCCTGCGGCCCAAGCAGCAGCGGCGCGAGCGGCAGCATCGTGCTGCCGGAAAGCGCGGCGCTGCTGCCTGCGCTGAGCGCAGCTTGCGCGGAGCGGTCAGCGGCGGCGCTGCTCGCGCCGGGTTTGCTGAGGCCTTGTTCGACGGCACGCAGCAACTTCTGCAAAGTCACGGGCTTTTCGAGGAACGCGAGCGCGCCGAACTTGATGGCTTCCACGGCGGTGTCGATCGTGCCGTGGCCGCTCATCATGATGACGGGCATGGTGAGCAGCGAGGCTGCGCCCCATTCCTTGAGCAAGGTGATGCCGTCGACGTCGGGCATCCAAATGTCGAGCAGCACCAGGTCGGGGCGCATGCGCTGGCGGCACATGCGCGCTTCGGCGGCGTTCTCCGCCACTTCGATGGTGTGGCCTTCGTCGGTGAGGATCTCCGAGAGCAGGGCGCGAATGCCGAGCTCGTCGTCAACTACAAGAATGGTGGCCATGGATTCTCAGTGCGCGCTGTCAATGGCGGAAGATGGCGCCACTGCCGCAGGGCCATCGCCCAACGCGAGTTTGGAAAATGATAACGAAACTTGTGCGCCGTGCACCGGCCCGGCCTGCGCGGCGCCGCCGCCGGCCTGGCCGAGGTTGGCGATGCGCACGCGCGCGCCGTGTTCGTCGGCGATCTTTTTCACGACGGCCAAGCCCAGGCCCGTGCCTTTGCTCTTGGTCGTGACATAGGGTTCAAAGGCACGCTGCAAGACCAGTTCCGGGAATCCGGGGCCATTGTCGATGACTTGCAGGCGCACTGCGCGTGGCTCGCCGCGTTCGTTACGCGATGTTTCGGTGTTGACCCGAACCCGCCCGTCGCTGCGCTCGGCCACCGCATCGAGCGCGTTTTGCACGAGGTTGTGAATGATCTGGCGCAGCTGCGTCCCGTCGCCGAGGATTGCGGGCAGGTTCTCGTCAAGGTCGGCGTGCAGCCGCTCGGCGTCTTGCGCGGTCGCGTACAGGCCGAGGACTTCGCTGATCAGGGCGTTCAGGTCCAGCCGCACCATCACGGCGGCAGGAAGTCGCGCGTAATCGCGAAACTCGTTGACCAGCGTCTTCATCGCCTGAACCTGGTTCACGATGGTGCTCACCGAGCGGATCAGCATCGCCTGGTCGGTGCCGCTCAGTTTGGATTCGAGCTTGAACTGCAGGCGCTCGGCGGACAGCTGGATCGGCGTCAGCGGATTTTTGATCTCGTGCGCGAGGCGGCGCGCGACTTCGCTCCACGCCAGGCTGCGCTGCGCCGAAACGATCTCGGTGATGTCGTCGAACACGAGCAGGCGCGCGCCCAAGGGCATCGGTGCGCCGCGCACGAGCAGGGTCATGCCGTGCCCCGGCTCGGTGCCGCGCGCGGCCAGGGCGACCTGGGCGCCCGGTGCGCCCGGCGTGGCGAGTTCGAACGAGTCCTGCCAGTGCGCCTGTTCTTCCGCCGCGGCGCTGCCGGCGTGCGTCTCGAAGCGTTGTTCGATCGCCTTGCCGAATTCGGCCAGGCCGGGCACTTCGTCCAGGCGGCGCCGCCGATAGGCCGCCAGGGGAAGGCGCAAGATTCGCGTCGCCCCCGGGTTGACGGTGTCGATGCGGCCCTTGCTGTCGAACACGACGACGCCGGTGCTGAGGTTGTCGAGAATCGTCTGCAGCTCGGCGCGCGAGCCTTCGACCTGCACCACGCTGCGTTGCACGAGGCCACGCGCGTCGGCGAGTTGCTGCGTCATTTCGGCGAACGATCGCGTCAGGCCGCCGAGTTCGTCGCGCGACGCGAACACCGGTTTGGCGCTCAGGTCGCCGCGCGCCACCTGGCGCACGCCTTCGGCGAGCAGCAGCAGC
>JBEBHW010000441.1:0-3822 GCA_040081145.1 Burkholderiaceae bacterium | reverse complement strand
CAGACCCGGCACTGCGCAACGTGCCGATCACCGACCTGATGCAGCTCGCCGACTTTGCCGCCGCCGAGAAGATCGCGCTCACCGTGGTCGGCCCCGAGGCACCGCTGGCCGGCGGCGTGGTCGACCTGTTCCGCCAGCGCGGGCTGCGCATCTTCGGCCCCACGCGTGCGGCGGCGCAGCTCGAGAGCTCCAAGGCCTTCGCGAAGTCGTTCATGCAGCGCCACGGCATCCCTACCGCGCTGTACGGCAGCTTCACCGATGCCGCCGATGCCCATGCGCACGTGGATCAGCATGGAGCACCCATCGTGATCAAGGCCGATGGCCTGGCCGCGGGCAAGGGTGTGGTGGTGGCGCTCACGGCCGCCGAGGCACATGCGGCCATCGACGACATGCTGGGCGTCAACTCGCTGGGCGTCAGACACAACGCCGGCGGCGCGCGCGTGGTGATCGAAGAATTCATGGCCGGCGAGGGGGCCAGCTTCATCGTCGTCAGCGACGGCAAGAACGTGGTCTCGCTGGCGACCAGCCAGGACCACAAACGTGTGGGCGACGGCGATACCGGCCCCAATACCGGTGGCATGGGCGCCTACAGCCCCGCGCCGGTGGTCACCCCGGACGTGCATGCACGGGTGATGCGCGAGATCATCCAGCCGGCCATCGCCGGCATGGCCAAGGACGGCACACCCTTCACCGGTTTCCTGTATGCCGGGCTGATGATCGACGGCGAAGGCCGGCCGCGTACCGTGGAGTTCAACTGTCGCCTTGGCGACCCGGAAGCGCAAGTCATCCTGATGCGCCTGAAGTCGGACCTGTTCGACGTGCTGATGCACGCGACCGACGGGACGCTCAAGAACATCGAACTGCAATGGGACCGGCGCTCGGCGCTGGGCGTCGTGCTCGCCGCGGCGGGCTACCCGGGGCAGCCGAGCCAGGGCGATGCGGTGGCTGGCGTGCCTGGCGAAACGCCGGACACGTGTGTGTTCCACGCCGGCACGGCGCTGCACGACCAGAAGCTGGTCACCTCGGGCGGACGCGTGTTGTGCGCCACGGCGCTTGGCGAGCCGCTCAAGACGGCGCAGATCCGCGCCTATCAACTCGTGCAGGGCATCAAGATCGATGGTGTGCAGTTCCGCCGCGACATTGGCCACCGCGCCATCAAGCGATGATGAATCGATCGGTCCGTGGCTGAGGCCTTGCCGGTGCAATTGAAGGGCAGCGCGCTGGCTCGGGCGCTGATGCGGCTCGCCGCCTGGCGCGTGCGTTTCGATGGGCTTCCGGCGCGGCAGGGCGTGCTGATCGTCTACCCGCACACCTCGAACTGGGACTTTGTCGTGGGCATCTTTGCCAAGTGGGCGATAGGCATCGACGTCACGTTCTGGGGCAAGGACACGCTGTTTCGAGTGCCGTTGTTCGGCGCCTGGCTGCGCTGGTTGGGCGGCGTGCCGGTAGACCGTGTGGCGCCGCACGGCATCGTCGGCCAGATGGCGCAAGCCTTGGCCGACGCGCGCGAGCGCGATGAGTTTCTCTGGCTTGCACTGACTCCGGAAGGAACGCGCAAATACCGCGACAGCTGGCGCTCCGGCTTTTATCATGTGGCGATGCGTGCAAGCGTTCCACTGGGCCTGGTTTGCTTCGACTACCGGCGGCGTGAAGTCGCGGTTGCGAACTTTCTGCAGCTCAGCGGCGATGCCGCGCTCGACATGGCCCACATCAAGGCGGTTCTGGGTGCGTGCACCGGCCGCAACCCGGCTCAGGCCGGCCCGATCCGGTTAGAGGCATGAACATCGCGAGTGTGAGGGCCTACCTGCTTGGGCTGCAAGACGGAATCGTCGACGCACTGCAGAGCGAAGGCGGCGAGCCGTTTCTCACCGACGCGTGGACCCGCGAGCCCGGCGGCAAACTCGAAGGCGACGGCCGCTCGCGCCTCATAGAAGACGGCGCTTTGCTTGAGCGCGGCGGCTGCAATTTCTCGCACGTCAAAGGCAAAACGCTGCCGCCGTCGGCGACCCAGCACCGCCCGGAACTCGCCGGCGCGCCGTTCGAAGCGCTCGGCGTCTCGCTCGTGCTGCACCCGCGCAACCCCTACGTGCCCACGGTGCACATGAACGTGCGCATGCTCGCCGCCACGCCTGCCGCGGGCGCGCCCGTCGTCTGGTTCGGCGGCGGCATGGACCTCACGCCTTACTACGGCTTCGATGACGACGCGCGCCACTTCCACCGCGTGAACCGCGACGCGCTGCTGCCGTTTGGCGAAGACAAATACCCGCGCTTCAAGAAGTGGTGCGATGAATACTTTTTCCTGAAGCACCGCAACGAGCCGCGCGGCATCGGTGGCGTTTTTTTCGACGACCTCGCCGAGTTGGGTTTTGACGGAGGTCTTGCGCTCACGCAGTCGGTGGGCGACGCGTTTCTCGGCGCCTACCTGCCGATCCTGCAGTGCCGCCGCGATGCGCCTTACGGCGAGCGCGAGCGCGACTTCCAGGCGTACCGGCGCGGCCGTTACGTCGAGTTCAACCTCGTGTTCGACCGCGGGACGCTGTTCGGCCTGCAGTCCGGCGGGCGCACCGAGAGCATTCTGATGTCGATGCCGCCGATCGTGAAGTGGCGCTACAACTGGGCACCCCAGCCCGGCACACCTGAGGCGCGTCTGTACAGCGATTTTCTGCGGCCACGCGACTGGCTCGGCGAAGATCAATCCAAGGTCACCGCTTGAGCCGCATCGGCATCTTCGGCGGCAGCTTTGACCCGGTGCACAACACGCATCTGGCGCTCGCCGACGTGGCGTTGCAGCACCTGAAGCTCGACCAATTGTTGTGGGTGCCGGTGGGCCAACCGTGGCAGAAGGCGCGCCAGCTGGCGCGAGCTGCGGACCGTGCTGCGATGGTGCAACTCGCGATCGCGCACGAGCCACGCTTCCAGCTGGAGAGCTGCGAGCTGCTGCGCACCGGGCCGAGCTACACGGTGGACACGGTGCGCGAGCTGCGGGGGCGCGCCGGCGCTGCGAGTGATGCATGGTTTCTCATCGTCGGCCAGGACCAGTTTGCGCAGTTTCACACCTGGCACGGCTGGGAAGAACTGGTGCGGATGGTGACGCTGGCCGTGGCGGGCCGCGCCGGCGCCGCGCCGCATTCGAACCCGGAAGTCGCCGCCGCGGCGGGCGCCAGCAGCCGCGTGATCGAGCTGCCGCTGCGGCCGAGCAGCGTGTCGGCGACGGGAGTGCGGTTGCGCGCCGCGCTGGGTCAGGACATCGCCACCATGGTGCCCGGCGCCGTGGCACGTTATATTGAAGAACATGGCCTCTACCGAGGCCCACCCAGGAGCTGAATGGACATCCGCAAACTGCAACGCGCCATCGTCGATGGTCTGGAAGATGTGAAAGCCCAGAACGTCGTCGTGTTCAACACGGAACACTTGACTCCGCTTTTCGAGCGCGTCATCGTCGCCTCGGGCGCGAGCAATCGGCAAACCAAAGCGCTGGCGAACAGCGTTCGCGAGACCGTGAAGAGCCGCGGCATGGACGTGTTGCGCACCGAGGGCGAAGAAAACGGCGAATGGATCATCGTCGACTGCGGCGCCGCCGTCGTGCACGTGATGCAGCCGGCGATTCGCGACTATTACCACCTCGAAGAGTTGTGGGGCGACAAGCCGGTGCGCATGAAAATCGACAACGCACCCGTCAAACTGGTCAAGGCCGAGCCGCAGCGTGCCGAACCGCAAGCGCGCGCCGCCGCGCCACGCCCGGCACCGCGCGCGGCGGGGGCCAAACCCGAAGCGCGCAAACCGGCGGCGCGCGCACCCGCGGCCAGGGTGGCAGGTGCGCGC
>JBEBHW010000440.1:0-3829 GCA_040081145.1 Burkholderiaceae bacterium | reverse complement strand
TTCTGCAGGCTCACGCCGACCTCCGGAACGACGACGCCGCTGCCGAAACCCATGTAGTTGCTCTGGATCAGGCTCACCATCATGCCGCTGCTGTCGGCCGTGCTCATGTAAATCGTCCCGCCCCGGGGTGGCGTGCCGTGCTTGAAATCGCTCGCGCGATTGCGATCAATCAGCTTGGCGCGCTGCGCGAGATAGCTCGCGTCCAGCAGATGCTCGCGGGTGACGTCACGCATCGCGGATGCGTCGGCGACCCAGCGGTAGGTGTCGGCAAACGCGAGCTTCATGGCTTCAATCTGCAAGTGCTGCGATTCGATGCCGTCCACCGGCAGGCTCGCGATGTCGAAGTGCTGAAGCAGGCCGAGCGCCATCAGCGCCGCGATGCCCTGGCCGTTGGGCGGGATTTCGTGCACGCTGTGGCCGGCGTAATCTTGCGCGATGGTGCCCACCCAGTCGGGCTGGTAGGCGGCCAAATCCTGCGCCGACATGCTGCCGCCGTTCGCGCTCGAATGCGCGGCGAGTGCCTGCGCAATCTCGCCGCGATAAAACGCCTCGCCGCGCGTCGCCGCAATTTTGCGAAGCGTCGCGCCTGCTGCGGCGAACTTAAAGCGCTCGCCCGGCGCGGGCGCGCGGCCGCCCGGCATGAAAGCTTGCGCGTAACCGGGCTGCGCCTGCAGCAGCGGCACTTGCAAGCCCCACTTGTGCGAGACGATCCGGCCCACGCCGTGGCCGCGCTCGGCGATCTCGATCGCGGGCTCGAACAGATCGGCAAACGGCAATTTGCCGCAGCGCTTGGAGAGCGCCATCCAGCCCGCCACGGCGCCTGGCACCGTCACGCTGTCCCAGCCGCGCATCGGGATCGCGCCGTTGTGCTTTCGCTTGAAGTAGTCCGGGCTCCACGCCGCGGGCGCGACGCCCGACGCGTTCAGCCCCTGCAAGGCCTTGCCGTCCCAGAGAATCGCAAAGAGGTCGCTGCCCAGGCCATTCGAGATCGGCTCGACAACGGTGAGCGTCGCCGCCGCAGCAATCGCCGCGTCGACCGCGTTGCCGCCCTTGAGCAGCATGCGCAGGCCCGCGCTCGAGGCGAGTGGGTGGGATGTGGAGACGACGTTGCGCGCCATCACCGGGCTGCGGATCGTCGGGTAAGGGTTGGTCCAGTTGAAACTCATGGGGTGGGATACCGGAGCTGCGCGAACGCCAAGCCGGCATTATCCCGGGCGCGGCGCCTCGCGGCGCAACGCACAAGCGCCGCAGCGCCCCGCGCGGCGGCAAAGGGTCGGTTCGACCCTCAGGAGAGCATCTTCATCGCCTGCTCGAGGCTGCGCCGCATGCGCGCGAAAGACGCGGCGAGAACGCCGATCTCGTCGCGGCTCGCCGCCTTGAACTCGGGTGCGTCCATCTCGCCCAGGCTCACTTTGTCGGCGAGCGCGGAAAGTTTTGTCACCGGCCGGATGACGAGCGCCCACAACATCAGGTTGAGCACGACGGCGATGGCGATGAACACGCCGCCCAGCGACAACATGAAGACGCGCCACGTCGCCTCGGCGCGCGCCAGCGGCACGGTCATCGGCACGGACACGACTTGCGCGCCGATGACTTCATTGAGGTTCCAGCCGAAGCCGTTTGCCGGGCCGTATCGATCCAACATTGGTTTCGGCGCTGCGTCCACCGTGCTGTGGCACACAAGGCACGCCGGGTTCGTGATCTTCAATGGCCTCGCGATGAACAGCATGCGCCCGGTGGGCGAATCGCGCTCGCCCGACAGTTCTTTCTGCGAATCGACGTTGCGAAAGCGGTTCACGATGTCTTCTTCCCACGCCACCGCCTTGTCGCGCGGGTTCGTCGGGTTCAGCGTCGCTTCCTTGTAGCCGTATTCGGGGTACTTGCGCGCCAGCTCGTGCAGTACCTCGGTGGCGGCGTACGCCGGCACCGATTGCGGCAGGAAGCTGTATTTCATCTGGGTGCTGAGCAAGGGCTGGATTTGCGCCGTCGTGTAGTTGCGCACCGCGATCGCTTTTTCCATCAACAGGCGCGCGTGCTCGAGGATTTCTTCCTTGGCGTTGCGTTGCAGCAGATCGCGCGAAAGCCAGCCGCAGCCAATCAGCCCCAGGGCGAAGACGAGAGCAAAGATCAGGTTGAACTTCAAAAGCAGGCGCATGGGTCTCTCCGGAAAATGCTTCAGCAACAACTATGACGCTGCGGATGCCGCCGCCGGCACGGGCTCTGCCGCCCGGGGTGCAGGCGGGGGCCGGGGCACAGGCTTCTTCTTCGGTGGCGGCGGCACGACGAGGACTTGCCACTCGGGGTGGCGCGCCAGATTCGCCAACACCGCGGCGTGAAACTCCTTGTCGCTCAAGCGCGCGCGCCAGCTCTCGATCAGCGGGACGCGAATCGCCTCGTCCGCCTGCAGCCAGGCAGCCACGTCGTCATAGCTCACGGCGCCCAGGGCGCGCAGCGTGGCCGGCCGGTCGCGAAACTTCGCAGCGCGCGCTGGCAACGCGTCGCGAAACAAGCGCGGCATGCGCTGCACGAAGTCGGGCGCGACCCGCGCTGCTGCGGCGAGCGCCGCATTGCCGTTGCCCGCGAGAAATTCACCGCCCTTGATCTGGCGCGCGGCGCTACCGCGCTCAGCCAGCGCAACCGTCCCGCCCTCGACGAAAAGTTCCAACTGCTTCGCTTCGGCGTGAACGACGCAGGCCCCGGCCAGCGAGCCGATCGCACCCAGCGGCGTCAGAAAGTCGCCGGCGATGGGCTTGTCGGTTCCCGGCGTGAGCTTCATCCAGCCTTGCAGCAGGCGCGCCCGCGCGGTGTTCGTTGGCGCGGCCCCTGCGGCGAGCATCAGGCGCGATCCCTCGCCCAGGGCGAGGCGCACGCCGTCGGCGAACTCGATTTGCACAAAGCCTGCCGCGGCCGTCTCGACGATGTCTGCCGCGCTCAGCACGGCGCCTTCAGCGAGCTCGAACTTGCCCGTCGGGCGCAGCAAGGTGGCGCGACCTTCGAGGATGCCGATCACCGCGCCTTGCGCTTGCGCGGCGCCGTGCAATGCTGCGAACAGGCACGCTGCGGCGCTCAACACGCGCCACTGACGGAGGTGAATCAATCGAGTCGACATCCAGGGCGATCTTCCGGGACTGGGACGGTGGCGTCAATCCCCCGGTCGCAGCGGAGCGGCAGCCCCCAGTGAGCCCGGCCCTTGGCCTTCGCTTGCGACCATGCGCTGGCGCAGCTCGCGGCGCATGATCTTGCCCGTCGTCGTCATCGGCAGCGCGTCGACGAACTGAATGCTGCGTGGGCACTCGTGGCGCGCCAGGCGCGTGCGCACCGACTCGCGAACCGCCTCGGCGAGTTCCGGGCTCGCCGCGTGCCCGGGGCGCAGAACCAGGAACGCGCAGATCGATTCTGTCTTCACCGGGTCGGGAATGCCGATCACCGCCGACATCGCCACCGCCGGGTGGCCGTTCAGCGCGTCTTCGATTTCGCCCGGGCCGATGCGGTAGCCCGCGCTCGTGATCACGTCGTCGGCGCGGCTCACGTACCAGTAGTAGCCGTCTTCGTCGCAACGCGCCAGGTCGCCGGTGAGCAGCCAGTCGCCGGCGAACTTGTCGCGCGTCGCCTGCGGCTGGCCCCAGTATTCGAGCAGCATCACCGGGTCGGGCCTGCGAAATGCGAGGTGACCGACGGCCCCGGTGGGGAGCAGCTGCCCCTGAGCATCGACGATTGCCGCCTCATGGCCAGGCAGCGCGCGGCCCAGCGACCCGGGCTTGGGCCTCAGCACCTGGCCAGAGTTGCCGAGAACGATGTTGCACTCGGTCTGGCCGTAGACCTCGTTGAC
>JBEBHW010000439.1:0-3833 GCA_040081145.1 Burkholderiaceae bacterium | reverse complement strand
GCGGTGTGCGGTCGAGGCCTTGCTGGATGACGCTCGAGCGCAGCGGTTCCCTCTTCTTGGCGTCGGTCATGCGCTCTCCAGGCGGGGTTCGGGCAAACGCCCGAGCCGCAGTGTGCACGAAGCGCCGGCGCGCAGTTGCGCAGCGCGCCCTCGCTCGCGCCTGCGCCGGGACCGGGACCGGGACCGTGGCCGTGACCGCGGCCTCGGCCGCTCAGGGTTTGGCCAGGACGGCGTGAACCTTGCTCAGGAATTGCGGGTCGACGAGGCCGCCCGTCTTGCTGCTGCGCGCGATCACGCGGCCATTCGCATCGAGCAGCGCCAGCACGCCGGTGTGATTGAACTCGCCGTCGGCGAGCGCCCGGTAGCGCACGCCCAGCAGCGCGGCGATGCCGCGCACGTCGGCGGGGCGCGGCTGGGCGAGCGTCCAGCGCGTCAGGTCCAGGCCGCGTTTGTCGGCCGTGGCCTGCAGGGCGGCGGGGTCGTCGTGCTGCGGGTCCAGGCTGATCAGGAGCACGCCCAAGTGTTGACGCTCGGCAGGCGCGAGCATGCGGTCCAGGTCCAGCACGGTGTCAATGATCGTCGGGCAAATGAACTTGCACGAGGTGTAGAACATCACGATCAGCTGCGCGCTGCCGCGTTTGGAGGCGAGCGTGAAGCGGCGCCCGGCCTGGTCGGTGAGCTGAGCGTCGAGCTGGTAGATCGAGTCGCGCGGCAATGCCACGGGTGCGGCGTGCGCTGCAGGCAGCGCCTGCGCGCTGAGCGCGGCGCAGAGCCAAACCCAGGAGGCAAGGCAGCGCGCCATGGAAGACCTTTCAGCGCGCACAACGGAATCCGAGATTCGCCGTCGCGTCGGCACCACCCAGCGACGACAGCATCGCGACGCGCATCAGCACCGCGTAGTTGTTGCGGTCGTTCACCGACAAGGCGCCTGCGCCGCAGAACTCGAGCTTGTCGGGCGAACCTTGATCGCGGTTGTCGGCCGAGACGAGCAAGGCCGAGAAATCTTCGGTCCATTCCCACACCAGGCCGTGCAGGTCGCGCACGCCGTAGGCGTTGGGCTTTTGCAAACCCACGGCGTCGAGTGCGTACTTCGACGGCTTGGCGTACCAGGCGAGGATACGTTCGCGCCAGGCCGGGTCGCCGCGCGCGTCGGCGCGTCGCTCGTCCGCCGCAGCGGCGTATTCCCACTCCGTCCACGTCGGCAGGCGCGCACCTTGCGCCCCGCAATACGCGTTCGCGGCGAACCAGCTGACCCAGACCACCGGCTGGCGCGGCACCGCTTTGGGCCCCAGCCGGTCCGCAGCCGCCCAGTGCGAGAGGTAGCGCGATTCGGCGAAGACGCCGGCGACGCGGTCGCGCCGCCACTGCGGATACTTCTTGACGAAGGCAAGGAAGTCGGCGTTCGTCACCGGAACACTCATCAGGCGATACGGCGCGACGCGCACGCCGCCGGCGCTGTCTTCGTACTTCAGGACCGAAGTGAACTCGCCGCCGGGAAGGTTCGCGTACGGGCCGGCGTGCGCCGCCGCACCGGCCAGCGCAAGCACCAGGAGAATGGCGATGCGGCGCATGGTCTTCCCGCTTCTTCGATCAGTGCTTCGCCGCGACCGGCGCAGGTTGCGCCTTGCGCTGCTGCGCCACCTGGTCCTTCGTCACCTTGCCGCCCGGGTTGCCCCAACTGCCTAACACATAAGTCAAAATGTTCGCGATCTCGTCGTCGTTGAGCTGGTTCATCGGCGGCATCACCGAGTTGTAGTCCTGGCCGTTGACTTTGACCGGGCCGCTCAGGCCGCGCAGCACGACGTCGATGACGCGCTTCGGGTCGCCTGCCAGGTAGTCCGACTTGGCCAGCGGCGGGAACACGCCCGCCAGGCCGGCGCCACTCGGTTGGTGGCAGGTCGAGCAGGTTCCGGCAAAGAGCGCCTGGCCGGCCTTCATCTGCTCAGCGATCGTCAGATCGCCGCTCTTCGCTGACTTGGCCGCGGCGGTCACCGCGGCCAGATTCGGCTGGGCACGGTCACCGAGGTAGACCTCGTCGACTTCCTTGCCCGAGTAGATCGCCTTGTTCTCCGGGCCGTCGACCTTGAGGATGGCCAGCGCCCCCTTGTTGAAGGCGCGGAAGATCGAGTGGTCGACGAGCACATAGCTGCCCGGCACTTCGACCTGGAAGTCCATCATCGCCGCGCCGCCGGCCGGGATCAGCGTCGTCTGCACGTTCTCCTGGAAGCGCGTTCCGCCTTCGAACCAGACCTTGTCGAAAATCTCGCCGATGACGTGAAAGCTCGACACGAGGTTTGGCCCGCCGTTGCCCACGTAGAGGCGCACCGTCTCGCCGGTTTTTGCGGTGATCGCCTTGTCGCCGGTGAGCGAGCCTTCGGCACCATTGAAGAGCACGTAGGTTGCGTTTTCGTCGATGGCCTTTTGCATGTCGAACGGCTGCTGTCCCTTCTCACGGTACTTGCCGGTCGTGTAGAAGTCGCCTTGCATCACGTAATACTCGCGATCGACCTTGGGCAAGCCGCCCGGCGGCTCGACGAGGATCAGCCCATACATGCCGTTGGCGACGTGCATTCCCACCGGCGCCGTTGCGCAGTGGTAGACGTAGAGGCCGGCATTGAGCGCCTTGAACGTGAACTGGGAGCGATGCCCCGGCGCAGTGAAGCTCGACGCGGCGCCGCCGCCCGGGCCGGTGACGCCGTGCAGGTCGATGTTGTGCGGCATCTTCGAATCGGGCGCGTTCTTCAAGTGGAACTCGACGGTGTCGCCCTGGCGCACGCGGATGAAGCTGCCCGGCACCGTACCGCCGAAAGTCCAGAAGGTGTAGCTCACGCCTTCGGAGATGGGCATTTCTTTTTCGATGACTTCGAGCTCGACGATCACCTTCGCGGGCGCGGTTCGCAGCGTCGCTGGCGGCACGAGGGGCGGGCTCGTCAACACGGCTTTCACCGGCTCGCCTTGCGGCGGGCCGAAGTCGCCCTTGCGCGAGCCGCCGGTGTCGCCCGCCGCGGTTGCGGTTGCGCCGAGGTTCGCCGCTGGCGGAGCGGTCTCACGGCTGTTGCAGCCGGCGACCGCGAGCGCGGCGCACAGCAGCAAGAGGAAGCGTTGCATGGGGGTCTCCTGAGCGCGGCCAACGGCCGATGGGTTGCGGATGCGCTCAGCTTGCGCCACGCCGCGCCGCGATCCCTTGATCCACGTCAATCCGCGGCCGGCGCCGCGAATCGCCTTGTCCGCAATCAGCGGATTGCGACGCAGGTCTGGAGCAATGCGTCGATGTCGGCTTCGACGCGCAGGCCGAGCGCCTGCGCGCGCTCGAACGCGCAGTCCAGCGGCCAGCGGCCGAATTGCGCTTCCAGCGCCGGCTGAGGGGCGTACGACACGCGTGCCGGCGCGGCGGGCTCGATGCGGCCGAGCGCCGCGACGATGTCGGCGACGCGAACCGCGAGCGCCGGCGCAGTGAACGCGCGCTGCGCGCCGAGTTCGCTCGCATCGACATCGGCGAGCCGCGTCAGGTTGTGCAGCGTGCTCGCAAGCGACGTGAGCCAGAGCGTGGCGTCGTGCCCGACCGGGCAGACGTAGGCGCGCCCGGCGAGTGGCTCGCGGATCAAATCGCTGTTGAACGACGACAGCGCGCCGTTCGCGAGCGGCGGGCGCGGCACGACGCCCGACAGGCGCAATGCCCGGCCATCGATGAAGCCACGCCGCGTGTAGTCGTCGATGAGCAGTTCGACAGCGCGTTTGTGCGTGCCGTAACTGAGCGTGGGCAGCGGCTGCGTCAGGTCGTCGATGCGCTGCGGCAGCGGCGTGCCGAAGACGGCGATCGAACTGGCGTAGAT
>JBEBHW010000438.1:0-3841 GCA_040081145.1 Burkholderiaceae bacterium | reverse complement strand
CTTCAGGAAGAAGGCCTTGTCCTCGGCTTGAAGCGTGTCGTCCTTGAACACCGTCACTGCTTCGAGCGACGCGTCGCTGAGCCGCCCCACGTGCGTCTTGCGCATTGCGCGGTCGGCGGCGATGAGGCCGTTCTTGCAGACCAGCCGGTAGAGCAGCGGCTGAACCGAGAGCGTTCCCTGGCCGACCTCGGAGTTGCTGATCACGACACCGGCCTGGACGATGTCGCCCGGCTGGACCTCTAGCTGCACGCGCGGCGTGACCACTTTCAGGTACAGGCGCGTCGCCGTGAGCTCGGTGGATTCGAACCTCGCGTCGGGCAGCTCGAGCAGCATCGGCAGCACGTGATCGCACAGGTCGTAGTTGTCGAGCCGGCGATAACGGTCCGACAGGAAAGCACGCGCCTGGCCGTCCAGCGTGCGCACCATTCGCAGTTCCGGCTCATGGTGCAGCCAGGTGTCGACGTTGCGGTCGAGCAATGTGGCCTGCTCGGTGCGCATGCGCTCGAAGTAGGCATACGGGATCTTCAGCTTGTCGGCCACCTGACGGCGGAAGAGCTCCGTTGTCGGGAAGGTCTTCGTGCCGTCGGGTGTATCGACACGGATGCTTGTCATGCCGTCGCTGGCCGTTTCATGATGCATCAGGCCAGTCGGCACGATCATGTCGCGCTTGGTGTCGAGCTGGCGCCCGAGTTCGCGCGCGATGTCGACGAGTGAAACTCCGTTCTTCATGTGGAATCTCCAAATCAAGAATGCGGGGAACGGCAGACCCCATCGGGGGCATGTCCCCGCGGGGTGGATGGCTCGGCTGACTGTCTTGATTGACGGGCCGAACCGGGATGTGCGGCGACGCGTTGGCCACCGCTCGGATTCGAGTGCTGCCTTCGCCGCGGACGCGGCCTGGCTCGGTAGCTGCCAGTGGGATCCCTCTTCAGTGGGCCCACCAAAGAGGGCCCACTGAAGAGGGGGGCGGCATGTCGTCCCCATCGGGACTTCACGCCGCCCAATAAGGCTATGCCGCTCGCCTTGTATTGGCGAGGCGGGCGAGCCAGATGTCAGCCCAGTCGGCGCCGTTCTGTTTGGGAACGAATACCTGGACTTCGCGGACCAGGCCGTTCGCTTGCAGCCTTCTTGCTTCGCGCATCAGGCGGTGCGCGAGGGTGTAGGCCGAGGCTTGGCCACTGAACTCGGTGTTCGCGTCGTTGTCTGCGTAGATGCGGATGCGTGCGATCGAGTCCGGGACCCAGAGCTTCTCCATGTTTCCGCAACTCAGCGCTGCCCAAACCGGCTTGCCGGTGCTCCGGTGCACGGCCAGCGCGGTCTCGATGCCCTCGGTGATTGCGAGTTCATCGGTGGGCTCGAAGAGCCTGACGGCGGCACCGTTGATGCCGGAAGACAGGACCTTGCGGGACTGTGCACCCAGGGCCTTGCGACCGTCTTTGAGGTAGGTGCGGTGCAGAGTGACGGCATGGCCGTCGGGCCCTTGCACCACGGCGAGCATCGCCGGGTAGTCGGCGATCTTCTTCGACCGCTGCTGGCCCGCAGGCTTCTCGAAGTAGCCGAGTGCCGGATGAAACCTCAGCGTGCGCGGGTAGGTGGTCAACTGCAGCCCACGATTGCGCAGGTAGCGGTCCACTTCGTCGCCCACCGTGATGGGCCGTGCTTCGTTCCAGATGCGCTGACAAAGGCGCTTCATCTTCTGCGGCGAGGGGCCGACGTTGCCGGATGGCGGTTTTGTCTGAGCCCTGCCCAGTTGTTGCTCGATTCGTGCGAGCAGTTCGCCGAACTTTGTACCCAGCACGCCTTGAGCCAGCTTCAGGCCGCCACCGGCGCCGCATGAGCGGCAGTGGTAGTTGCCCTCAAGGAACTTGTCGGTGTACTGGAACCGATCCGTGCCACCGCACATCGGGCACGGTTGGTTCTTGCCGTTGAGGATTTTGTCGTCGACGCCCAGCGCTTTGAGCAGGGGCGTCCAGTGACCATGCGCACGGGCCTTGATGTCCCTGACGCGCGATTCAAATTCATCGTTCACGATGTCCTCCGTGCTGTGCCGTCAACCACAGCTACCGAGGTGGTTGCAGTTCGCGCAGCGCAGGCAGCCATCGACCTTGTGCAGCGCGTGGGCGCCGCAATCGGGGCACTTCTTTCCGTTGCCCATGCGCGCGAGCGGAGCGCCCGTGTGCTGCGCCGAGCCGGTGTCTTGGGGCAAGGCGGGATCCGTCGTTGAGAGTTCCTCGCGCAATGCCAGACGTCGCGCGAGCGCGACCACTGGCATCTGGTGGCCCAGGCTGTCGAGGAAGCCCCTGCGGCAGAGGATCTGCTGCAGCGCATGGCCGATCGCCGCGACCTCGGAGTCGTGGAAGCGTGGCGCTTGCGCGCCGTCCTCCTTCGTCACCACGCCGCAGCGCACGGGGCCCTTGTCCCAGACCACTTCGCACATGTTGGCGAGTGCCTTGGAGATCGACCCACCGGAGCGGGCGACCATCGAAAGCAGGCGCATGTTCGACGAGATCCATTGCTGGCCCTCGTCGCGTTGACCTGCCGGTACGAAGAACTCGACCGGTCTTTCGATCACGACCGGCTGGCCGTTCACGACACCTGCGACACGCACGAAGTTGACGGTCAGGTAAACCGACTTCTTGCCCTCTATGGTCCAGAACTCGACCTTGGACGTCAGGCCTTCGAGTTCGCCGGCGGGACGGCTGTCGAACTGCTTGCGCAGCGGGTCGTCCTCGGCGGTGAGGCTCTGCGCTGCGGGTACCGGCGTGTCGACCGACATGACCGCCCCGGTTATCGCGTTCGGCCGGTAGGTCGCCAGGCCCTTGAGCCCGGCCTTCCAGGCTTTCATGTACAGGCTCTCGAACGCTTCGAAGCTGTAGTCCGCAGCGACATTCACCGTCTTGGAAATCGACGAGTCGATGCTCGGCTGTACCGCTATCAACATCTGCAAGTGCTGATCGGCCGTCATGTCCAGTGCGGACACGAACTGTTCGGGCAAGCGACTTGTATCGCCGCCGCGCTCACGAAAGACCCGGTAGGCATGGTCCTCGACCTGGTACTCCCGGGTGGACCCGTTCGGCATGCGCTTCCTGCGCGTGTAGCTCCAGGAGAACGCCGGCTCGATGCCGTTCGATGCGTTGTCCGCGAAGGCCAGGGCGATCGTCCCGGTGGGCGCGATCGACAGCAGGTGGCTGTTGCGGATGCCGAGTTGCGCGATATCGTCGCGGATGTGGTCGGGCAGTCGCTTCGCGAATCTACTCTGCAGGTAGCGCGCTGCATCGAGCGCCGGAAACGCCCCCTTCTCGCGAACCAGTTCGATCGAGGCGCGGTACGCCTCGTCGCGCAAGGCTTGTGCTATGGCAGCACCGAAGGCCAACCCCGGGTCGGAGTCATATCGGATGCCGAGCATCACGAGCGCGCTGCCCAGCCCCAGAAACCCCAGGCCGATGCGGCGCTTGTTCATCGCCTCACGGCGTTGCTCGGGCAGCGGCCAATACGTCACGTCGAGCACGTTGTCGAGCATGCGCACGGCCACGCGAGCCACAGACCTGAACCCTGACCAGTCGAAACCGGCGTCGGGCTCGAAAGGCCTCTGCACGAAGCGGGTGAGGTCGATCGAGCCGAGGCAGCAGCAGCCATAGTCGGGCAGGCTTTGCTCCGAACACGGATTCGTCGCCTCGATCACTTCGCAATACCCGAGGTTGTTCTCCTCGTTCATGCGATCCAGGAACACCACGCCTGGGTCGGCATGGTCATAGGTCGAGCGCACGATGTCATCCATCAACTCGCGGGCGCGTACTCTGCGGTAGACCCAACTTTCATCGGACGCACGCTGGTACGCGCC
>JBEBHW010000437.1:0-3848 GCA_040081145.1 Burkholderiaceae bacterium | reverse complement strand
CGCCGAGAAACGTGAGCGACAGCGCGATGAGCCCGAGCACGAGCGCTTGCGCGCCGACCTGGAAGGTGAAGAACGGCGTCGCGACGAGCGGGTAGAGCAAGACGCCGAGCAGCACGAAGACGTGGCGCGGCGCGAGGGTTTGCCACAGGACCTTGAGCCAGCGTGGCGCGTCGCTGTGGGGATACGGGTCTTCAGGCGCCGCAGGCTGCGCCGCTGCGGCCAAGGCCGCGCGAGGCGTACCGGTGCGCGACTGCGCGGCCGCTGCGGCGCTGTTCATGGCGCGGCGCCACTGCGACGCGCTCATGTCGCCTTGCCCATCAAACCGCGCGGCCGGAACGCGAGCGCGATCACCATGATGACGAAGGTGAACACGACGCTGTAGGTCGGCGCATACGCCAGGCCGAACTGCTCGGCCAGGCCGATCAGGATGGCACCGATGGCCGCACCCGTCACGCTGCCCATGCCGCCGACGATGACGACGACGAGCGAGGCGAGCAGGTAGCGCGTGTCTTCGCCGGGCGAAACCGAAAGCGCCGTGCCGCCGACGACACCGGCCAGGCCCGCCAGGCCGGCACCGATCGCAAACGTGAGCGCGAACACGAGCTGCACGTTCACGCCCGACGCGGCGAGCATGCCGCGGTCGTCGACGCCGGCGCGGATCATCATGCCCACCCGCGTGCGCGCGAGCATCCACCACAGCGCGACGCCGATCACGATGGAGGCGAGCAGCACCATGAGCCGATAGGTCGGGAACTTGTCGATCAGCGGCAACTCGGTCGACCCGTAGATCCAGGCCGGCGGGTCGAAGGTGTAGATTTCCGCGCCCCACATCCAGAGCATCAAGTCGGCAAGGACGATGGACAGGCCGATCGTGACGAGCGTCTGGCGCAGGTCTTCACCCTGCATGTGGCGGAACACGAGCAACTGCATCAGCAGGCCGACCACCGCCGCCGCCACAAAGCCGGCGAGCACGGCGAGCACCCACGACCCCGTTGTCTCGCCGACCATCCAGCCGACGTAGGCGCCGAACAGGTAGAGCGAGCCATGCGCCAGATTCACGTTGCGCATCAGCCCGAACACGAGCGTGAAGCCGCTCGCGACGACGAAATAGAGCGACGCGAGCGTCATGCCGTTCAGCAGCGTCGTCACGTACAGGCGTGCGTTGTCGGCCAGCGCCCAGAGCGAGAACACGGCGATCGGGCCGCCGAGCAGCAGCCACAGCCAGAGCTTCTGCCGTGGTGTCACGCAGCCCGCCCCCACGCGCGCTGCGAAGCGATGTCGGGCGCCTTGGCGAACACACCGTCTTTCATGACGGCCAAGATGCGCTTCGGGTCGCGCAGGATCGAGAGGTTGGCCAGCGGATCGCCGTCGATCAGGAGCAGGTCCGCTAGGTGGCCGTCCTTCACCGCGCCGAGCTCATGCCCGCGCATCATGATCTGCCCGCCGTACAAGGTGGCGGCGCGGATCGCCTCCATCGGCGTGAAGCCGAGGTATTTGACGAAGAACTCGAGGTCGCGCGCGTTCTGGCCGTGCGGCGTGAACGCAAAACCGTAGTCGCCGCCGGGCAGTACGCGCACGCCGCGCTTGTGCATTTTTGAGAGCGATTCGAGGGCGGTATCCCACTCGCGTTGGTAACCCACGGCGGTGGCCGAGGCGCGTGTGATGCCCCACGGTTCGGCATCGTTGAGCATCGCGTAGATGATGCCGATGCCGGGCACGACGAAGACGCGGTCTTTCGCCGCCTCGAGCATGTCCAGCGATTCACTGTCCGTGTAACTGGCGTGGTAGATCAGGTCGATGCCGTGGCGCAGCGCCTGCTTCACGCTCGCCGTGGAGCGCGCGTGCGCGATGCCGCGTTTGCCGCGGATCTTCACCTCTTCCATCGCCGCGCCGACTTCGGCGTCGGTCATCCAGGTCGTCTCGGCCGGCGAGTCGGGAGTGAAGTTGTCGCCCGACAGATTCACCTTGATCGAGTCGACGCCGTACTTGAGGAACAAACGCACCGCCTTGCGCATCTCTTCGGCGCCGCTCACGTTCACGCCGAAGCTGAACTCGGGGAACGGCAGGTGCGGCAGCGTCTCGTCACCCAGGCCGCCGAGCACCGTGATCTCCTGGCTCGCCGCGAGGTAGCGCGGCCCGGGGATCTGCCCCGAGTTGATGGCGTTGCGAATCACGACGTCAAGGCGTGGCTTCGCGCACGCCGCGCCGACGCACGACGTGAAGCCCGCTTGCAGATACTGCTTCGCGACCTTCGCGCACCAGAGCACGTGTTCTTCGAGTGGCATGGCCTGGATCGCGCCGAGGGACGCCGCGTCGTTCCAGGAAAAATGCGTGTGTGCCTCGCACATGCCGGGCATCAGCGTCGCGCCCGCGCCGTCGATCACCGTCGCGCCGCTGCTGGAGATCGGCGCCGTGCTGCGCCCGACCTGGCGGATGCGATTGCCCTGCACGAGCACGCTGCCGGCAAATGGGTTCTGGCCCGTGCCGTCGAGGATGCGAACGTTGGTGAAGAGGGTGTCGTTGGCCATCTCAGCGGCTCCTCAAACGTGGGTGGGATGCGGGATGCATGAAATCCGGCAGGGCGAGCGTCTTCTTTCGGCCCATTGCTTTGGGCCGGGAGCCGACCCTGAGCCCACCGCACTGGCGCAGACTGGTCGGGCCTCAGTGTTGGCCCGTGTCGACATCGGTGCGCCATGCAAGCTCATGCCGCCCACCGCGTCGTCCTGGACGCTCGCACGGGCGGCGCGCGATGGAACTCACCGTCTTTCATCACCGCGAGGATGCGCGCCTTGTCTTGCAGCACCCTGATGTCGGCGAGCGGGTCGCCGTCTATGAGCAGCAGGTCGGCGAGATAACCTTCCCGTACGTAACCGAGCACCTTGCCCATGCGCATCATCGGTGCGCCCCAGGCGGTGGCGGAGAGCAATGCTTCCATCGTGCTCATGCCGACATGCTTGACGAAGTACTCGAGGTCCTTCGCGTTCGTGCCGTGCGGCGTCCAGGCAAAGCCGTAGTCGCCGCCGGGCAGGATGCGCACGCCGCGCTTGCGCAAGTTGCGCATGCTCTCGATCGCTGCGTCGAGCTCGCGCGGGTAATCCATCTTCTTCACGACTTCGGGAGTCAAGCCCCACTTGCTGGCGTGGTGCGTCGTGTTGATGAGCCAGGCCAGGCCGGGCGCGATGAAGTGCTCCATCTTGTGCGCTTCCAGCATGTCAAGTGCTTCGGTGTCGGTGAAGCTCGCGTGGTAGATGACTTCGATGCCCTGCGTCACGCACTGCTTGATCGACCAGGTCGAACGCGCGTGCGCCGTGACTCGTTTGCCCCAGCGCTTCGCTTCGTCGACGCAGACGGCGACTTCTTCCTCCGTGAACTGGCTCATGTCGCTCGGCATTCCCGTGATCGACTCGCCCGAGAGATTGATCTTGATCGAGTCGACGCCGTATTTCGCGAACATGCGCACGCAACGCCGCATCTCGTCGGCACCGCTGACGATCGCGCCGAAGGCAAATTCATGCTGGGGCAGGTGCGGCATCGTGCTGTCGCCCAGGCCCCCGGGCACCGTGATTTCCTGGCTTGCCGCGAGGTAGCGCGGCCCAACGATGGTGCCGTCGTTGATGGCGTTGCGAATCACCACGTCCAGGCGCGGCTTCGCGGCCGCCGCGCCGACACAGCTCGTCCAACCCATGTCGAGATAAGTCTTCGCGACTTGCGCGCACCACAGGATGTGCTCTTCGGGCGGCATGCGCTGAATCGCGTCCAGGCTCGGCTGGTTGTTCCACGAGAAATGCGTGTGCGCTTCCACCATGCCGGGCATGAGGAACGCACCCGCGGCGTCGATGACTTGCGTG
>JBEBHW010000436.1:0-3859 GCA_040081145.1 Burkholderiaceae bacterium | reverse complement strand
CCGTCGCGATGTTCGGCAAGTTGCGCGTCTGGGACACCGAAAACAACAACGGCGTGCTGATCTACCTGTTGCTTGCCGAGCACTGCATCGAAATCGTCGCCGACCGGGGGCTGAGTCGACACGTCGATGCAGCGCGCTGGCAAGCCATTCTTGACTCGATGCGCAGCGCGTTTCGCGCGGGCGAATTCGAGGCCGGGCTGAACCAAGCGATCGATGCGGTGAATGCACTGCTCGGCGAATTTTTTGCGGCCGATGCTTCGCGGCCGGGCGCGTCCAATCCGAACGAATTGCCCGACGCGCCCTACGTTCTGTAGCACTTTTCCGACCCGACGCCAGCGCTCGGGAGCGCCCCGATGCGCAGGAACGCACCGGGCGGGGCGATAAGATCTCCCGATGCCCATTTCGCCTGCCTTGCGCCGCGCAAGCACCCGTCTCTTTGGCCGCACCGCGTGGGTGCGGCTGAGCCGCAATCGCCGCGCGCTGACGTTGTGCGTGGGCCTGCTCATCAGCAGCAGCGCATTCGCTGCGGTCTGGGCGACTTATGCCGTCGACGATTCGATGAGCCAGGTGCAGGCCGGCCCGGCGCAGTTCCGCTGGCGCCAGGCGCTGCCCACGCGCGAAGGCGCCGACCTGCTCGACGCGACG
The DNA here is from genome assembly GCA_040081145.1 of Burkholderiaceae bacterium. Classification (GTDB taxonomy): domain Bacteria; phylum Pseudomonadota; class Gammaproteobacteria; order Burkholderiales; family Burkholderiaceae_C; genus JAEMQF01. Next base: position 3,214 of record JBEBHW010000436.1, on the reverse strand, counting down.
ACGCAGGTGCGCATCGTGCTCAACGTCGCCGCGTGGGTCGGCAACCCGGCGCGCATCTACATGGTGATGCCAAGCGTCGCGCAGTCGAATCTGTCGGTGCAGTGGGCGACTGCCGGTACCCTGCTGCCCGGGCGCCTGTCGGGCGGGCAACGCCAGCTCGTTTATCAAGGCGTGATCGCCGGCACGCGCATCGAAGACCTGCTGCGCGTCACGGCGTCGACCGACGCAGGCGACGCGGCGACGCCGGCGCGGGTCAGGTTCACATTCGAAATCGAGACCCCGGTTCGATGAGCGCGTTGTCATTGCAGGCAGGCCCGGCGACGCGCGCCTTCCTGTGGGGCGCCGTGGCGAGCCTGGGTGTGGGGGCCAGCGGTCCCGGCGCGGCGCAATTTGCGGCGGCCGTGACGCCGCCGCGATTCGAAGTGAGCGTGGAGCCCGGCCAGGTGTTGCGCCAGGTGATGGAGATCACCCACGCCGTCCCCGGGACCGGCAGCTACCGCGTCTACACCGCCGACTGGAACATGGACGCAAGCGGCGCGTTGACTTTTTATGACACGCTGCAGCCCGGCAGTTGCCGGCCCTGGGTCGCGATCGAGCGGCGCGACATCGCCGTGGCCCACGGCGCACGTTTGCGCTACCGCTTCGAAATCGCGCCGCCGGTCTCGGTCACGCCGCAGGAATGTCGTTTCGCACTCATGATCGAGAGCAAGCCGCAAGACGTGAAGACCGGCGAGACGGCGTCGTTTCCGATGAATGGGCGCATCGGCGTGATCGTCTACGCGAGCATCGGCGGCGCCAAAGCGCAGCTCGAACCCGGCGCCCTGGCCCTCGGCAGCATCGACGGGCGGCGCACGCCGCTGCTGACGGTGCACAACACCGGCAACGCGACAGCGCGCCTGGTCGGAATCCTGAAGGGCGTCGACAGCTCCGGGGCGACCTTCGAATTCAGCCCCGAGGCGTTGCCTATCCTGCCCGGCCAGACGCGCAGTATCGGACTGCAACGTTACGAGGCAGCTGTGCGAACGCCTCCCGCCAAGAACGCGGTTGTGGCGCCGCCCGCACCCATCCACTGGCCGTTGGGCCTGCGTGGAACGCTGGAGTACGGGCCCGGCGGGGCCGGTCGCATCGAGTTGGACCGCAGCGTCGGCGAGCGCCCGGTTCAGTGAAGCTCGCTGTCGACGCCCCGAGCGGCCCGGCGCGTGGCCTGCGCTCAGGTCTTGGCCCGCGCTGCGGCGTCGCGATCGCCCTGGCCTGGGGCCTCTTCCCGGGCGTGGCAAGCGCCGCAGCCGATGCGGCAACGCCGACGCCGAGCCCCGCCGAGTACGTCGACAAACTGATCGAGGGCCTGGCCGCGTCGCCCGACATCGGCGACGATGGCTGGGCTGGCGTCGACCGCTCCGGCGCGCCGCGTGCGCTGCGCGCCGAGTCGCGCGTGCAGTCGTCATCGAACGACCAGGGGCGCCAGTCCTCGGCCTGGCTGAGTTTGCGCGGTGCACTGGACACCGACAACCACGGCGCGTTTTCCTTCGACGCGTCGGCGCGATTGCGCGAGGTGTCGTCGCAAGTGCGGCGCGGGCCTGGCGCGTCGTTTTCGCTGTACCAGACCGCCATGCCGTTCAGCGGCGGCTGGGCCGCGTCGCAGGGCCTGGGCGTGATCCAGACGCTGGGGCCGCGCCTGGGTGGCCAGCAAGGCTCGTTTTTCGTGCCGACGCGCCTCGTGCAAGGCGCTTCGACGCAGTGGCGCAACGAGGGCACGGGCCTGACGCTGCAACTCAGCGGCGGCGAGACGGGCTCGTTTGGATCGATCGGACAAGGCACGTTTTACACCTCAGGAAACCAGGTGGCCGTCGCGGCCGCTGAGCTGCAAGGCGCGGCCGGCGCCGCCGCGTTGCTGCCCGCAGGCTGGAGTTACGGCGGCGCGTTCAGCGGCGCGTCAGGCAGCCCTGGCGAGCGGGTTCCCGGTTTCGGCGGGCGCACCGACGAAGCCGGCAGCCGGGCCACCTCGCACAGCGTGCGCTGGGAAAGCGACGGGGCTGCGCTGCAAGGCCAATGGCTCGCCAGCCGCAATCAAGATCTGGCCGCGCTGGCCCAAGGCGCAGCCGACGGCCAGCAGCGCTGGCATTCCGGTGCCTGGGTCGACGGCGTGCTCGCGCAAGGCGACGTCACGCACCGCGCCGGGCTGCACCGCCTCGAACCCGACTTGAGCTGGCTGGGCAGTGCATTGGGCGCGAATTCTCAAGGCGCTTACTACCGCTGGTCACGCCAAGGCTTGCGCAGCCAGGTCGAAGCGCAGTTGTCTAGCACGCAGGCGGTGCAGCGCAGCACGGGCGGCGCCGACCTGCAGCAAGCGGGGGTGTCGACGCGCTACGCCGTCGACGCGCAACTGGGCGTGGGCGGCGTCGTGCAGTTCAGCCATGGCGCCGGCTCGGCGTGGCTCGCCTCGGGGTACACGGAACTGCACCGCGCCTGGGCCGATGTGCGCCTCCAGACTGGGGTGGACACGCTCGATGGACGGATCGTGGCGCGCCGCGTGTCGAGCGATCAGGCCTGGGCGTTGCCGATCGGCCAGCGCCTTAGCACGTCGCTCGCGCTCAGCTCGACGCGCGACGGCGCGCGCAGCGTCAACGGGGCGCCGGCCAACGAGTTCGGCAATTCGCTCGAACTCGCAGTGGCCGGTGGCGCCGACGTGACCGAGCGCATTGCGCTGGACATCAACGCGCGCGCCAACGTGCCGCTGTCGTCGCAGGCGGCACGGATCTACAACCTCAGCGCGTCGAGCCAGTGGCGCCTCGCGGCAGGGTGGAGTTTGGGCGGCGCGGTCGGCTGGTCGCGCGCCAGCGGCTTCTCCAACCCGGCTGCGGCGACGCCGATCCCGGTGTTGCCGGGAATCGCCGCGCCGGCCGCGGCGCCGGCGACACGCTCGCGCGACGTATGGCTCACGCTGCGCTATGACTTCCAGGCGGGCACGGCGAACGTGCCGATCGGCAGCGGCGCGCGCATCGGCGCCGGGGGCGGCAGCGTCGAAGGCGTGGTCTACCTCGACGACAACGGCAACGGCCGGCTCGATGCCCTCGAGGCCCGCGCCGCGAATGTCAGCGTCACACTCGACGGCCGCTACCTGACGCGCACCGACGCCCAAGGTGACGCGCAGGCGTACGCGACGTTGGGCAGACTTTCGGGCGCGTACACGTATCGCGCGCTGGCGAGCGACGGC
>JBEBHW010000011.1:0-16238 GCA_040081145.1 Burkholderiaceae bacterium | reverse complement strand
ACCCCTTCGTCGGCAAGACGCCCAGGTTCACGCCCATGTTGATGAACGACTGGCCGGCAAACCAGATGGCGATGCCTTGGGCGAACAGTCCGGCGAACAAACGATCCATCGCGATCGCCTGGCGTCCGATCGCGAAAAGTCGCCGCGACAGCCAGAAGAAGGCGGCGATCACGCACGCCACGCCCACCAGGCCGAGTTCTTCGCCGATCACGGCGAGAAGGAAGTCGGTGTGCGCTTCGGGCAGGTAGTGCAATTTCTCGACGCTCGATCCCAGGCCCTGGCCGAGCAGCTCGCCACGACCGAAGGCAATCAGCGAATGCGAGAGCTGGTACGCCTTGCCGAGCGTGTACTTTTCGTCCCACGGATTCAAGTAGGCAAAGATGCGTTCGCGGCGCCATTCGCTGAACGTGATCATGAGCACGAAGGCGCCCAGCAGCACCGCGGAAATTAGCAGGAACATGCGGCCGTTCACACCGCCGAGAAACAGGATGCCCATCGCGATGGTCGCGATCACGAGGAACGCACCCATGTCGGGCTCGGCGAGCAACAACAGGCCAACGCCAGCTATCGCCACCGCCATCGGCGCGACGGCGCGAACGAAGTTTTCCCGCGCGTCCATCTTGCGCACCATGTAGCCCGCGGCATACATCGCGATACCCAGCTTGGCGAGCTCGGAGGGCTGAAAGCTGATCGGCCCGAGCGGCAACCAGCGCCGCGCGCCATTCACGTCCTTGCCGACGAGCAGCACGACGACGAGCAGCAAGAGCGCGACGATGAATACTCCCGGCGCATACTTCTCCCACACCCGGATCGGCACCTGCACCGTGAGCAGCGCGGCAATCACGGCCGTGCCGATGAACATCAGATGCCGCCACATGAAGTAGGTGGCCGTGTAGCGCGCGAATTTGGGGTTGTCGGGCAGCGCGACCGAGGCGCTGTAGACCATCACGAGGCCCAGCGCGAGCAAGGCACCGACGACCCACACGAGCGCCTGGTCGAAGCCGAGCAGCCGCACCGCCTGCCCTTGCCCCAGGTGCACCTGGTCCCGGACCGGCAACGCATCGCGGCGCCCGACGAGCGCGCCGCCGCGTGCCACGACCGCGCCGATCCAGGCACGCAAGCGCGCAAGGCGCGGATAAATCCAGGCGTGGGCGGCGGCGCTCATGCGCTGATCGCCCCGGATTCTTCGGCCAGGCTTCGGTACGCCTGCGCAAACACTTCGGCGCGGTGCCCGTAGTTGCGAAACATGTCAAAGCTCGCGCAGGCCGGGCTCAGCAGCACGGCGTCGCCGGATTGCGCCTGCTCGAAGCACCAGCGCACCGCCACCTCCAGCGTGGCGTGGCGCAGGACGATCATGTCCAGCCCAGCGAGCGCGGCTTCGATGTCTTGTGCGTCACGCCCGATCGTCGCCACCGCCCGCACATGGCGCTGCACCGGGTCGCGCAGCGGTGCGAAGTCCTGGCCTTTGCCATCACCTCCGAGAATCACGATCAGCTTGGCGGGCGCCTTGTCCGCACCCAGGCCGCTCAGTGCGGCCACAGTGGCGCCGACGTTCGTGCCCTTGCTGTCGTCGAAGAAGTCGACGCCTTCGACGACTCCCAGGTGCTCGACCCGATGCGGCTCGCCGCGGTACTCGCGAAGCGCGTGCAACATCGGCGCGAGCGCGCAGCCAATCGCTCCGGCCAGGGCCAGCGCGGCGAGCGCGTTCGCCGCGTTGTGGCGGCCGCGCACGCGCAGCGCGTCGGCCGGCATCAGGTGTGCAATGTGGAGGTCTTCGGCATCGGCAGCGGCCGGGCCGCTGCGCTTGGGCTGCGGCTCGTCGCTGGCCGGCGCGCGCGCGAGCCACGCCATGCCATTGTCGGTGACCAGGCCGAAGTCTCCGGCGCGACGTGGCGCGTCCAGGCCAAACCACACCACACGTGGCGGCTCCACAGCGCGCACGTTGGCTGCGCCGCGACGTGGCGTTGCGGCAGGCGCGGGCTCGGGCGCGAAGCGCGCGACACGCGCATCGTCGCGATTCAGCACGCGCACCGTGTGCGGGCCGAAGATTCGCGCCTTGGCCGCTTCGTAGCCGGCCATGTCGCCGTGCCAGTCGAGGTGGTCTTGCGTGATGTTGAGCAGCGCGGCGGCGTCGGGCGCGAAATCGCTGACGTTGTCGAGCTGGAAACTCGACAGCTCGAGCACCCAGACTTCGGGCAAGCTGGCGATAAAGTCGGCCTCCAACGGCGGCTGCGGCGCTTGCGCCGCGAACGCGTCGAGCAGCGTCTGCAGCATCGTCGGGCCAATGTTGCCGGCCATCTCGACGCGTTTTCCGGCCCGCGCGATCAGCTGCGCCGTCATCGCCGTCGTCGTCGTCTTGCCGTTTGTTCCCGTGATCGCGACGATGCGCGGCACGTAGCCCTGCGCGACGCGCAATTCGCGCAAGGCCTGGTTGAACAGATCGAGTTCGCCTTGCACGGCGATGCCTGCGTCGCGCGCCTGCTGCAAGAGCGGCGCGATTCGCGCATCGCCCGGCGCAAGGCCCGGGCTCTTCAGCACGCGCTGAACGCCAGCAAGCACCGCCTCGGTCAGCGGACCCTCGATGCGCTGCGCCTGCGGCACGTGTTCGGCCAACGCCGCGGCTTGGGGCGGGCCCTCGGGCGATCCCCAGCGCGAATCCCAGACTCGCACGTGCGCGCCGAAATGGGCGCACCAGCGCGCCAAGCCCAGGCCCGAATCGCCCAGGCCGAGCACGAGCACAGTCGAGTCGCGCAGGTCGTTCATCGAAGTTTCAAACTCGCCAGGCCGACCAGGCACAGCAGCATCGTGACGATCCAGAAGCGCACCACGACTTGGGTCTCTTTCCAACCCGACTTTTCGAAGTGATGGTGCAACGGCGCCATTTTGAAGATGCGCCGGCCCGTGCCGTAACGCTGTCTCGTGAACTTGAACCAGCCGACCTGCAGCATCACCGACAAGGCTTCGGCGACGAATACGCCGCCCATGATGCCGAGCACGATTTCCTGACGCGTGATCACGGCAATCGTGCCAAGGGCGCCGCCCAGCGAGAGCGCACCGACGTCGCCCATGAAGACTTGCGCGGGGTGCGTGTTGAACCAGAGGAACGCGAGGCCGGCGCCGGCCATCGCCGCGCAGAACACGAGCAGCTCACCCGTGCCCGGGATGTAGGGAAACAGCAAATACTTGCTCCAGACCGCGTTGCCCGTGATGTAGGCGAACACGCCCAGCGCCGAGCCGACCAGGACCACCGGCATGATCGCCAGGCCGTCCAGCCCGTCAGTCAAGTTGACCGCATTGCTTGCGCCGACGATGACGAAGTAGGTCAACAGAATGAAACCGAAGACCCCCAGCGGGTAGCTGATGGTCTTGAAGAATGGCACGATCAGGTCGGCCTTGGGTGGCAAGTCGTTCGAAAATCCGCTTTGCACCCAGCGCAGAAAGAGTTCCAGGACCCGCAGGTTCGAGGTTTCGCTCACCGAAAACGCGAGGTACAAGGCGGCGACCAGGCCAATCAGCGACTGCCAGAAGTACTTCTCTTTGGACGCCATGCCCTCGGGGTTCTTATGCACCACCTTGCGCCAGTCGTCGACCCAGCCGATTGCGCCGAAGCCGAGCGTCACGACCATCACGATCCAGACGAAGCGGTTGCTCCAGTCGAACCAGAGCAGCGTCGAGACGCCGATGCCGATCAGGATCAGCACGCCACCCATGGTGGGCGTGCCGCTCTTTATGAGGTGCTCTTGCACGCCGTAGTCGCGGATCGGCTGGCCGATCTTGAGCGCAGTGAGGCGCCGGATCACCCACGGCCCGAGCGCCAGGCCGATGAGCAGCGACGTCATCGCCGCCATCACGGCGCGAAACGTGATGTATTGGAAGACGCGGAAAAAGCCGAACTCCGGGGAGAGCGTTGTCAACCACTGCGACAGGCTAAACAGCATGCCTTCTCCTGTTGATCGATGCGTCAGTGCGCATGGGGCACGCCTGACGAACCCAGCAGCGCAGCGACGACGCGCTCCATCTTCATGAAGCGCGAACCCTTGATCAGCGCCGACGCGCACTGCGGCGCCTCCGGCAACGCGGCGATCGCATCGTCGGCCCGCGCGAAGTGCCGCGCGCCGGGAAATTCAGCGGCGGTGTGCCGACTCGATTCGCCCACGGTCCACAGCGCCTCGATGCCGCGCTGCACCGCGTAAGCCCCCACTTCGCGGTGGTAGGCGACACCCTCACTGCCCACTTCGCCCATGTCGCCCAGCACCAGCCAGTGCGGGCCTGGCAGACTCGCGAGCACGTCGATCGCGGCGCGCACGGAGTCGGGATTCGCGTTGTAGCTGTCGTCCACGAGCGTCACCGTCGCTTGGCCGCGACGCCACCTCTGCACCTGCGAGCGCCCTGGCACCGGAACGAACTGCTGCAGACCCTGCACCACCGCTGTGAAGGGGCAGCCCGCTGCCAAGGCGCAAGCGGCGGCTGCGGCAGCGTTCTTCACGTTGTGCAAGCCGGCCACCGCAAGGCGCAGGCCCGTCGTCCCCTTGGGTGTGCGCAGCGTCACGGACCAGGCGTCGCCTGACCACGACGCACGCGCCGTCACGTCGGCTCGGCCGTCCATGGCGAACGTGAGCACGGGGCGCCCCATCGCAAGCGTGCGCCACAGCGGCGCGTACACGTCGTCGGCGGGAAACACGGCGACGCCCGAGGGCCCCAAAGCCTCGATCGCTGCGCCGTTTTCGCGCGCCACGGCTTCGACGCCCGCCATGAATTCCTGGTGTTCGCGCTGCGCGTTGTTCACCAGCGCCACGCTCGGCGCGGCGAGCACGGCGAGCCGCGCGATCTCGCCAGGATGGTTCATCCCCAGTTCCACGACCGCAACGCGGTGCCAGTCGTGCGCGTCCTGGCGCAGGCGCAGCAGCGTCAGCGGCACGCCGATGTGGTTGTTGAAGTTGCCGCGCGTCGCCAGCGCCGCATCACCGTGCCACGCGTAAAGAATCGCGGCAATCATTTGCGTGACGGTCGTCTTGCCGTTGCTGCCGGCGACCGCGATCAGCGGCAAGCGGATTCGCTCGCGCCAGGCGCCGGCCAGATCCGCGAGCGCCGTGGCACTGTCGGCGACCAACAGGCCCGGCAATCCGGCCTCTTGCAGGCCGCGCTCGGCGAGCGCGGCGACGGCGCCGTGGGCGCGCGCCTGGCCCAGGAACTCGTGCGCGTCGAAGCGTTCGCCGCGCAGCGCGACAAAGAAGTCGCCGCTCTGCAGGCTGCGCGTATCGCTGTGCACCCGTTGAATCACGGTCTGCGCCGCGACGCCGGGATCGGCGACGAGCGTCGATCCCGGCAGCAGCGCGTGCGCCTGCTCGAGCGTCATCATCGCGCGTCACTCCGTGCGGTCAGGGCAAGCTGCGCGTGTTCGACATCGGAGAACGGCCGCTTCACGCCCTTGATTTCCTGGTAGTCCTCATGGCCCTTTCCGGCAAGCAAGATCACATCGGCGCCGGCCGCGTGCGCCACGGCGTGGGCGATCCCGGCGCCGCGGTCTTCGATCTCCGTCGCCGCTTGCGCGGGCATTCCCGAGACGATCTGCGCGATGATGGACGCGGGTTCCTCGTCGCGCGGGTTGTCGCTCGTGACGATCACTTGCTGCGCGTGGCGCGCCGCGATGCCGCCCATCAAGGCGCGTTTGCTCGCGTCGCGATTGCCGCCGCAACCGAACACGCACCACAGGCGCCCGCCACGCTGGTGTGCCAGGGGCTGGAGCGCGAGCAAGACTTTCTCCAGCGCGTCGGGTGTGTGCGCATAGTCCACCACCACCGCGGGCGCGTTGTCCGCGGCAGGGACTCTTTGCATGCGGCCCGGCACAGGCGTCAGCTGGGCGCAGGCGCGTGCCGCGTCGGCCAGAGGCAAATCGAGCGAGCGCAGCGCGCCGATCACGGCGAGCAGGTTGCTCACGTTGTAGTGGCCGATCATCGACGTGCTCACCTGAGCGCACGCCTCGCCTTCGAGCACATCGAAACACAGGCCGCCTTCGCGGTAGCTTACGTTCTGGGCACGCAGCCGTGCCGGCTGGCACGCCGAGTACGTCCACAAGCCGATCGGCTGATCGCGCAGTTGCTCGGCGAGCACCGCACCGCGCGCATCGTCGATGTTCACGACCGCGGCCTTCAATCCCGGCCACTCGAAGAGCTGCTGCTTCGCCGCCCAGTAGGCCTGCATCGAACCGTGGTAGTCGAGGTGGTCTTGCGTGAGGTTCGTGAACATCACGGTGTCCAGGTGCACGCCGTTCAGGCGCTGCTCAACCACGCCGATCGACGACGCCTCGATCGCGCAGACCTGCAAGCCCTGCTCGACAAAGCTGCGCAGCGTGGCGTGCAGGGCGATGGGGTCGGGCGTGGTCAATCCCGGCGTGCTGAGCCTGCCCGCGTCACCCCCGGGCAATGGCGGCACCCCGCTGCCGAGCGTGCCGATCACGCCGCAGCGCCGGCCGAGCACGGCCAGCGCCTGCGCGGTCCACCAGGCGGTCGAGGTCTTGCCGTTCGTCCCGGTGGTGGCCAACATCGTCAACTGGCGGCTCGGCTCGCCGAGGAATGCGCTCGCGATCGCGCCGGCCTGGCGCTTCAGATCGCGCACGCTGGCCACACCGTCCAGGCCGGCCCAGTCGAACGCGGACGCGCCTTGCGCCTCCACCAGGCAGGCGCGCGCGCCGCTGCGCAGCGCGTCGCGCACGAAGCCTCGCGCGTCGTGCGCGGCACCCGGCCACGCGACGAAGGCGTCGCCGGGAGCGACACGCCGGAACGGCGAGCGCGCGCAGCGTTTGTTGCACGACTTCGCTGAACACCGGCGCAGCGACGTCGCCGCCGAAATACTTGCCGTTGCTCGGCTCGTCGAGCATCACGGCGACGATGATGCGCGGCTTGCCGATCGGCGCCATGCCGACGAACCAGGAGCGGTATTTCTTGTCGAGATAGACGCCGCCTTCCTGCTTGTGCGCCGTGCCGGTCTTGCCGCCCACGGAGTAACCCATCGCCTGCGCTTTCGGTGCGGTGCCGCCCTTGCCGGTGGCCAGACCCAGCATGTGGCGCACCTGCGCCGCGGTTTGCGGCGAGATCACGCTCACGCCGGGCGCAGGGATCGCGTCTTTCAACAATGAGGTGGGCAGCAAGACGCCGTCGTGGGCGAACACGCCATAGGCGTGGGCGAGCTGGAACAGGCTCGTCGACAAGCCGTAGCCGTAACTCATCGTCGCCTGCTCGATGGGGCGCCAGTTCTTGTAGGGGCGCAGCCTACCCGTCACAGCGCCAGGAAAATTGATCTCGGGTTTGTGGCCGAAGCCGACCTGGCTGTAGAGCTCCCACATTTCGCGCGGCTGCATCTGCATCGCCAGCTTCACGATGCCCACGTTGCTCGACTTCTGGATCACCTCGTTCACCGTCAGCGCGCCGTGCGGATGCGCGTCGCTGATCGTCGAGCCGCTCACCAGCATCTGGCCGGGGGCGGTCTGGATCACGGTATTCGGCGTGACGCGTTTGGATTCGAGCGCCAGCGCGGCGATGAAGGGTTTCATCGTCGAGCCGGGCTCGAAGGTGTCGGTCAAGGCCCGGTTGCGCAGCGGCGCCGTTCCCGATTTGCGCTGCTGCCCCGGCGTATAGCTCGGGAAATTCGCCATGGCGAGGACTTCGCCGTTCTGCGCGTCGAGCACGACCACACTGCCAGCCTTCGCCTTGTGCTCGCGCACCGCGTCGCGCACTCGCTGGTAGGCGTAAAACTGAAGTTTCGAGTCGACGCTGAGTTGCACGTCGCGGCCGTGCACCGAGGCGACGCTGTCGCCCATGTCTTCGACGACGCGCCCCAACCGGTCCTTGATGACGCGGCGCGAGCCGTTGCGCCCGGCGAGTTCTTTCTGGAACGCGAGTTCGATGCCCTCCTGGCCCTGCTGCTCCAGATTCGTGAACCCCACCACCTGCGCCAGCGCCTCGCCTTCGGGGTACTTGCGCTTGTACTCCCGCACCTGGTGCACGCCTTTCAGCCCGAGCGCCAACACGTCGCCGGCCACGGGATCATCGACCTGGCGGCGCAGCCAGACGAAGCTCGGGTTGCTGTCCAGGCGCTCGTCGAGTTCCTGCAGCGTCATCTCGAGCAACTTGGCGAGTTGGCGACGCTGCACCTTGTCGGCGACGATGTCCTTCGGAATCGCCCACAGCGACGCAGCAGGCACACTCGAGGCGAGGATCAAGCCGTTGCGATCGACGATTTTGCCGCGGCTCGCCTGCAGCTCGAGGGTTCGCGCGTAGCGGATTTCGCCTTGCTTCTGAAAAAAGGCGGCGTCGATCCACTGCACGTAAACGGCTCGGCTGAGCAACAGCAGCGAGCTGAGCGCCACCAGCAGCACGAGGAATTTGGACCGCCACGGTGGCGTCTTGGACGCCAGCAGCGGGCTCGACGCGTACATCACGCGGTGCGATTTGGGCACCGCGCCGCGCGGCGCTTTGCGCTTGAGCGGCACCTTCACCGAGCCGCTCCCGAGACCGCCGACGCGGAGCGCCCGTAGGCACTCACGTACAGCGTGACGGCAGGCGTGGCACTGCGCATCGCGAGTTTGTCGCGCGCCAGTTTTTCGACGCGCAAGGGGGTCGCCTGCGCCTGCTTTTCGGCGAGCAGGCGCTGTTGCTCATTCAGCAAGGTCCGCTCTTCGGCATTTGCCCGGTCCAATTCGGCAAACAGATGGCGCGACTCGTACGAGACGCGCACGAGGTAGACGCTGCTGGCAAGCAACATGACGAGCAGCACGACGCTGACACGAGTCACTGGCGTCATGGCGTGTCCGTGCGTTCGGCGACGCGCAGCACCGCCGAGCGCGCGCGCGGATTCGCCTGCACTTCGCCGAAGCTGGGTTTGATTCGTGCGAGCGCGCGCAGGCGCTGCGGCACCGGCGGCGCGAACGGCACGCGCCGGTCGATCACGTCGCGGCTGTGCCCGGCGATGAAGGTCTTGACGATGCGGTCTTCGAGCGAATGAAAGCTGATCGCGGCCAGGCGCCCGCCGGGGTTGAGCAGCTCGAGCGCCGTGCGCAATGCGCTCGCGATTTCGTCGAGCTCGGCGTTCACCGCGATGCGCAGCGCCTGAAACGTGCGCGTCGCCGGGTGCTGCGCGCCTTCGCGCGTCTTCACGCAGCGCGCGACGAGCTTTGCCAGTTCACCGGTCGTTTGCAGTGGCTGCCCGGCCTCGCGGCTCACCACCACCGCCTTGGCAATGCGCGCCGCGAAACGCTCTTCACCGTAGCCGCGAATCACCTCGACAATCTGGCGCTCGTCGGCGCGCGCCAGGAACTGCGCCGCGGTTTCACCGGAACTCGTGTCCATGCGCATGTCCAGGGGAGCGTCAAAGCGAAAGCTGAAACCGCGGCTCGGGTCGTCGATCTGCGGCGACGACACACCCAGGTCGAAGAGCACGCCGTCGAGCCGCGTCACGCCGGCGTCCTGCAGGGTTTGCGCCATTTGCGAGAAGCGCGCGTGGTGCATCGAAAAGCGTGGATCGTCGATGCGCACACGCCCGCTCAGCGCACTGGCCACCGCCAGCGGATCGCGGTCGATGCCGAGCACGCGGGCCTTCGGCGAGAGCCGTGCGAGCAGCGCACGCGTGTGGCCACCGCGGCCGAAAGTCGCATCCAGGTACACGCCCTCCAGCGAGTTCACCAAAGCGTCGATCGCCTCGTCTCGCATCACGGTGGTGTGTTGCCATGCGTCGTCGGTGCTTGTCATCAAAAGCTGAAACTCTTCAGCGATTCGGGCATGTCGGACTGCATCACTTGCGCTTCGTGCTCGGTGTGCGCCTTCGCGTCCCAGAGTTCGAAGTGGCTGCCCATGCCGAGCAGCATCACGTCGCGGATCAAGCCGGCCGAGGCGCGCAGTTCGGGCGAGATGAGGACACGCGAGGACGCGTCGATCTCCACGTCCATCGCGTTGCCGAGGAACACGCGCTTCCAGCCGCCCGCGTCCATCGGCAGCGCGGCGACGCGGTCACGGAACACTTCCCACGCCGGGCGCGGGAACAGCATCAACGAGCCCACCGGGTGCTTGGTCACGGTCAACTGGGTCACGCCCATCGCGGACAGCAACTCGCGATGACGCGCCGGCATGGCGAGCCGCCCTTTGTTGTCCAACGTCAAGGCCGACGGGCCTTGAAACACGACGTTCGCCACAAATCCCCACTAAGATGCACTTTTCCCCACTGTAGCGCATCACCTCGGGAGGGTCAATTCGATTGCACCGAAAATTCAATCAAATCAAAGACTTAGCTTTGGAACTAAACGTAACTTCACGAACCCGAATTTCCTTTGAAAATAACAACTTACGGCAGTGACTGAAAGCATTGGGTGAGATTAATCAAGCACCCACACTGCGCAGCACGGCGAATAAAGAGACAATCACGGCTACGCAGGCCGTGAAAACGTTCACGGTCGCATTGCCTCGCGACTTCAGTCAATCGAGACCATGGCCACACGCCCCTCCCCACCAAGCAGTACTGTCGACGCCGGACTCAAACTGCGCCAGACCCAGGCGGAATACACCGCGGCGCGCCCGATCAGCCAAGCGGGAATCAAGCCGATGATGTCGAGTTCGAAGATGTATGTGTGCCGTCGCTGCCAGGCGAACTTCAAGACCGGCAACGGCAAGCCCGACGCGCGCATCCCAGGGCTGGGCAAGTGCAACTCCTGCCTCGCGGCAGGGCCGGCGACGGTGTAGGCACCCTGCGCTGCTCAGCGGATCGGCGCCACGCCGAATGCCCAGGCGTGCGCCCACAGCAAGATCACCGCGTAGAGCACCAGGCCACCGATCACGGCGATCACGTCGTTCGATGGCCGCGCGGGCAAAGCAGGGACCGTACGCGCCGGCCGGCGCTTCAGCGAGATTCGGTCGGCGACGGCCCAGGCGAGAAAACCGCCGAACAGCAGCACATCGGCCAGCGTGCCGTTGACGAGCAAGTGGGCAAGCGCCCACAGCTTGGTGGCGAGCAGCATCGGGTGCTTGGCCGCCGTCTTGATTCGCCCCGGTAAATAGACCGCGAGCAGCAGCACGAACACCGGCAGCAGCAGCGACAGCGCCACGTGGCGCAGCGCGGGCGGCGGCGTGAACAGCACGACGGGCGTTTGGCGCGCCACGCCGTAGCCGTAAATCAGCAGCGCCAGACCGATTCCCGAAACCACGGAGTAAAGGCCTTTCCACGCCGCCTCGCCACGCTGTGCGAGCTGTGCGTCGCGCCACGCCGGCGCGACGATGGACACCGAGTGAATGCCAAAGAACAGCGCCAGGCCGACGATCAGTACGGTCACGGCAAACTCCCGAATGCACCTGCAGCAGGCGCGTCGAGTTTAGGCTCCTGGGTAAGTCCGGCTTGGCCGGGCGACCCAGTCCCCCTGGGCGGGCGGCGGCGTTTGCCTTGCCCCGCCTGGGGGCGCTCTCACCAGTTGGCTTCGCGCTCGGGCGTCGCGCTGATGCGGTGGATCGCCAGATCGGCGCCGTCGAATTCTTCTTCTTGCGTCAGGCGCAGCCCCATCACCGCCTTCAAGGCGCCGTAGACGACGAAGCCCGCAACCAGCGCCCACGCCACGCCGAGCAAGGTGCCGATGAGCTGGCTCATGAACGTCACGCCGCCGAGCCCAGCCAACGCGGTGCTGCCGAAAATGCCACAGGCGATGCCGCCCCAGGCGCCGCACAGGCCGTGCAGCGGCCAGACGCCGAGCACGTCGTCGATCTTCCATTTGTTCTGCGTCAGCGTGAACATGGTGACGAAGATGGCGCCGGCCACACCCCCCGTGGCGAGCGCGCCGATCGGATGCATCAGGTCGGATCCGGCGCACACCGCCACCAGACCGGCGAGCGGCCCGTTGTAGACAAAGCCCGGGTCGTTGCGGCCGAGCAGCGCCGCCACCAGCGTGCCGCCCACCATTGCCATCAGCGAGTTCACGGCAACCAGCCCGGAGATCTTGTCGATCGTCTGCGCACTCATCACGTTGAAGCCGAACCAACCCACCGCGAGCACCCACGCGCCGAGCGCGAGAAACGGAATGCTCGACGGCGGGTGCGCCGAGATCGCGCCGTCTTTGCGATAGCGGTTGCTGCGCGCACCGAGCAACAGCACGGCCGGCAAGGCAAGCCAGCCGCCCACCGCGTGCACGACGATCGAGCCGGCGAAGTCGTGCAACTCGGCGCCCGTCGTCGCCTTGAGCCAGGCCTGCACGCCAAACGCGCCGTTCCACGCCACGCCTTCAAACAGCGGGTAGACCAGACCGACGATCACCGCCGTGGCGATCAACTGCGGGCCAAAGCGCGCGCGCTCGGCAATTCCGCCCGAAATGATCGCCGGCACGGCTGCCGCAAACGTCAACAGGAAGAAGAACTTGACCAAGTCATAGCCGTTCTTCGCCGCCAGCGTTTCCGCGCCGCTGAAGAATTGCACGCCGTAAGCGACCGAATAGCCGATGAAAAAGTACGCGATCGTCGACACACTGAAATCGACCAGGATCTTCACCAGCGCATTCACCTGGTTCTTTTTGCGCACCGTGCCGAGTTCGAGAAAGGCGAAGCCCGAGTGCATGGCCAGCACCATGATGGCGCCGAGCAAGATGAAAAGGGCATCGCTGCCTTGTTTGAGTTGTTCCATCTCGAAGTGCCTACAAGAAAAGCCAAGGAGGCAATGGGCACAGACTGGGCCTCATTGCGGCGTGCGGGCGAGATGATACGCACCGCCCGACGCGCAGGCCACCGCAGCGCGGCTTGGTGCCGCGCGCGCTCAGTTCGATTCTTTGATGAGGCGCCCGCTGGCCGACTGGATGGGTCGCGCGTTCATCGGATATAGACGCGCGAAGATGCCGATCTGCTCGAAGGAGACCTGCACCGGCTGCTTCATCACCATCCACAACACGCCTTCGCTGCAAGGCGGCGTCGTCAGCGAACCCATGTAGGTGAAGTAGTTGCGCTCGGCAGGCAGCAAGGCATTCATGTCGAGCATCACCCGGGCCGGAACTTCTTCGCCCTTTTCGAGCGGCAGGTTGTTCCACACGGTTTGCACGAGCGGGTGCGCGCTGCCCTGGTCGAGCAGGACAGCAACGACCGCAAGGCGCCCTTCCATGTCCTTGTGAACCAGGTGGGCGACCATTTCGAACTGACGCCCGTCGATGCGCTCTTCCGAGGGGCGGTGGAAGTGGAACTGCACCAGCGAGTAGCGCCGTCCCATCACTTCGATGGTGTTGCCACCGGCGACGTTGACCTGCACGGTGTGGCCGTTATCGATGACGCGAAAGCCACTCGGACGGTAGTCGAACTGCACCGGGTCGAGCTGCAGCTTCATGCCGTCGCGAATGTCGATCGGGCTTTGCCGTTCGCCGCTCGTGCACTTGATGAATTCCGGTTTGAGCTTGCCCCAGCTTTGCGGGCCGGCGTCGCCCTGGTAGGACCAGTGGCCAGCCGCCGCATGAACCTGCCCTGCCTTGGCCGCGGTCTTCTTCGGCGCCCCATGCGTCGCCGCGAGCTTGGCTGGCGTGGGCACTGACGACTGGGCCGCGACGCGCAGCGCCTGGCCGTTGTCGACCTGCGCCGCACCAAGACGTTGCGCAAGCCTTTCGCGCACCACGTCCATCGGATCGTGCACGACTCGGCTGGCGCGACGCCGCCCGGGCGATTCCGCCGGCTCACGATCTACGGACTGAGCTTGGGCACCTTTGGCGTCCTTGCGCGGCTTGGCGACGGGTTCCGCAGGTTCGGGCTTGGCGGCCGCGGCTGGCGCGGCATCGTCAACGACGACGGATTTCGCCTTGCGTGATTTTTTCGCAACCGGCGGGTCGTGTTCCGCAGCCGCCGATTCAGCAGTTGCCCCGAGCGGCGCAAGGAGGGCCAGGCCACAGGCGCACACGAGGGCGAACCAAAGGCTTGGCGATTTCCTGACAGTTGAGGAAGCGGCGGCGTGCATGGTCGTCTGGGCTCCGAACAGGGGCACCCCAGGGAACTGGGTGTCAGGGGCAATATCGGCGGCTCGAGCACCGGCTTGAGGGTGACTGCGCCCGGCGCGGCGCAAGCGACTTGCGAATTAGTGTGAAGCGAGCCGATAGGCCGGATTCTGTGCACCCGCCCGGCCTTGCAGCCGTGCGGGCGTGACCGCCATTCCTCTGGGCCGTGCATCACTGCACGGCTCGATGCCACCTACCCGCCGGCTCCGCGGGCCGCCTCAATGCCGGCCTATTTGGTGTTGCTGCGCGTAGAGATTGCCCGTTTCACCCAATCTTCAGGGTTACCCCCTCCGACCGACTCGTCTCTGTTGCTCTGATCCTCACCTCACGGTGGACAGCCGTTAGCTGCTACGCCGCCCTGTGCAGTCCGGACCTTCCTCCAGTGCGCCCTTTCGAGCCTTGCACCAGCGGCGGTCTGGCTTGCTTCACGGGGGTGATTGTCCCACGCGTTGCGGTGAGATCTGCGAGCAGCCGCGGATCGGCGTCGCCTTGCGGCATCATTGCGTCTCTACTGGCGCACGAGGAGGCACACATGAAATTCGAGAACGTTCTGCAAAGCATCGGCAACACGCCGCACATTCGCGTCAATCGCTTGTTCGGCACGGCGCAGGTGTGGATCAAGTCTGAGCGCGCCAATCCCGGCGGCTCGATCAAAGACCGCATCGCGCTGGCGATGGTCGAAGACGCCGAGCGCAGCGGCGCGCTGAAGCCGGGCGGCACGATCGTCGAGCCGACGTCGGGCAACACCGGCATCGGCCTGGCCATGGTCGCCGCCGTGAAAGGCTACAAACTCGTGCTCGTCATGCCCGACAGCATGAGCATCGAGCGGCGCCGCCTGATGCTCGCTTACGGCGCAACGTTCGAACTCACGCCGCGCGAAAAAGGCATGAAGGGTTCGATCGCGCGAGCCCAGGAACTCGTCGCTGCCACACCCGGCGCGTGGATGCCGCAGCAGTTCGAGAACGCAGCGAACATCGACGTGCATGTGCGCACGACAGCGATGGAAATTGCTGCCGATTTCCCGCAGGGGCTGGATGCGCTCATCACCGGCGTCGGCACAGGCGGCCACATCACCGGCTGCGCGCAGGCACTGAAAGCGAAGTGGCCCAAGCTCAAGGTCTTTGCCGTCGAACCCAGCGCGTCGCCCGTGATCAGCGGCGGCCAACCCTCACCGCACCCGATTCAAGGCATCGGTGCGGGCTTCATTCCGAAGAACCTGCACACCCAGTTGTTGGATGGCGTGATCCAGGTCGAGGCCGAAGCGGCGCGCGAAATGGCGCGGCGCTGCGCACGCGAAGAGGGTGTGCTGGTGGGCATTTCGTCGGGTGCAACCTTGGCGGCGATCGCCCAAAAACTGCCCGATCTGCCAAAGGGCGCAACCGTGCTCGGATTCAACTACGACACGGGCGAGCGCTATCTGTCGATCGAGGGCTTCCTGCCGGCCTGAAGACCGCCGTGTCGGCGTAAAAACTCGGATCCTCGTTGCCCGGCCACCAACCGGGCACGCCCAGCACAGGCAAGGGTGCGAATGGCGCGCTTGCCGGATCGGGCGAATCCGAGGTGCGCTCTGCGTCTCCCAGCCACACGTGCGCTGTGAGCGCCTTGCGCGGCTGCACAAGTTTTTCGAGCAATGCGTGACCAACGACGGTGAGTTGCGCATCGCGCCAAGCAACGCGTTGGTCAACGAACAGCGCCGGCCAGTCGTGCAACCGCAATGCGCGCACCAGCGCGTCGGGTCCGACCCACAATGCGCCGTTTTCGTCGAACAGCGTCAAACGATCGCGAACTGCGCCGCGGACCGCCGCCACGCCGTGTTGCTCGATCTGATTGGCGTGCAGCAGATTCAGGCGGCGCTTCAGCGCCGTGAATCGCAGCCACACCAGGCCGTTGAAAAAGTCGTGCGCGTTGTCGCGTGTCGGCACGCACGAGGTGCGCGCGACGAAGGTTTCGTACGCTTCACTGCCTTGCGCCTGAGGTTCGACGAAGCGCGGCGCGGCGACGCTGCGCGGCGCATTCAGGGCATGCGCGACGCTGGCGCCCGCAGCGACATCCGAAGCCACTGCCCTGCCGAGTTCGCGGTACGGCGCGAACCACGGTTGCTGCCAATCGATGGCCGGCAGCAAGGGCGGGTCACCTCCGGGTGGGCTTGGCAGCGCGCTTCTCGCGAATCGACACGTCGGACTTGCCTTCGTTGGCCCACTCGAACAACTGGCTCGCGACGAGCAACTTGCTGAGCGTCGCATAACCGTAG